>DCHW01000041.1:0-35707 GCA_002314935.1 Clostridiales bacterium UBA1742
AGGGGTTTCACAAATGAAACAAAAAACAAACGAAAAAGGTATTACACTAATAGCATTAGTAATTACAATAATAGTAATGCTAATATTAGTAGCAGTTACCGTAACAATTGCAATGGATGGAGGATTATTCACAAAATCCAAAGATGCTTCAGATAAAACAAAAATAGAGGCAGAAAAAGAAACATTAACAGATATTGCATTAGGAGAATATGATGGTGTAAAAGCAAAAGTTGAATTGAATGATGTACTTACAAAAGTTGAAAATGCATCTGGAAAAACAACAAGTTCTGATGGAAATTGGCAAGATGCAAGTGTAGCAACTTTAACTATAGGAACAGGAGCAACAGAAGATGTAGTTGTAGTTAAGGGAGTAAAAGGACAAAAATGGTATGCGATACGCCAAAGTGGAACAGTAATTGAATTAACTGGAGAACCTACAAATAAAAAATTTGATTTAACATTACATGGACAAACTGCACAAATTTCATTAAGTGCAGGAAAAATCACATATGATACAGGAAAAAAATATAAATTAACTTTAAAAAATGATATAAAAGAAATAACTGGAAATTTTACCTGGGTATTTAATTGGCATGAAAGTACTAATTTGTGGGGAAGTACACTTACTATTAACAATACTGGTATTAGGATATATACTGAGAGAGAGTATTATATAGATGATAATTATTTTGGAAGTCCTGGACAAAGCTATGTCTATGATTTTGGAACTAAAGAATGGACAGATATGAGCGAATCTACTGTTGAACCACAATATGTATTTGATAATATATTAAAAGGTATTGAATTTACTAATAATAATGATATTGCTTTAACAGAAAAAAATGGTGTTGGTAATGAAAACATATTATATTCAGTGTTTGATGTAGAAGAAGTTAAATAAATAAAAATAGAGATGAAAAATTCATCTCTATTTTTATAGATGCCAATGGGGATGGGGAATTTGGGCAACCAAAACACCTAAACCTAAAAGGGTGATTAAATACGAAATGAAAAAGAATATTTAATAATAAAGGAATATATACAAAATAATGTAATAAATTGGCAAACAGATAAATATTTAAACGGGCGATTAAAATCGCCCCTACAAGGTGAAATGTTTGCTTAGGAAGTTCTAAGGTAATATTGTCATAAATTTACTCCAATTGCTTAAATTTTGTTATTTACAAAAAACAAATTTTCGTATATAATTGTATTGTTGAGAGGTGAATTTATGCAAGAAAATTTACAATTAGCAAAAAATAATATGTTAAAACGAGAAATGGTTTTTTCAGAATATGCATGCAAATCTGAAAGTGGCATTTATTTAAAAAAAGATAAAGAAGATATTAGACCAATATTTTATAGAGACATAGATAGAATTATTCACTCTGCAGGTTATACAAGATATATAGATAAAACCCAGGTATATTCATTTGTACAAAATGACCATATTACGCATAGGGTTTTACATGTACAATTAGTTTCTAAAATTGCTAGAACGATTGGAAGAAGTTTATGTTTAAATGAGGATTTAATCGAAGCAATTGCATTAGGTCATGATATTGGACATTGCCCATTTGGACATAAGGGTGAATTGTATTTAAATAATATTTGTAAAAGAGAAAATATTGGTTATTTTTATCATAATGCTCAAAGTGTAAGAATATTAAAAGATATTGAAAATTTAAATATTAGTGTTCAAACTTTAGATGGGATTTTAGCACATAATGGTGAAATATTAAAAAATAAATATGAATTTAATAATAGTAAAACTAAAAAAGAATTTTTAAAGGAACTAAAGAACACTTTTGATACTGATGATTATAGCAAAAAAATCATTCCAATGACTTTAGAAGGAAGTGTTGTTAGATTATCTGATGTAATAGCATATATAGGTAGAGATATAGAGGATTCTATTAAAGTTGGAAATATAAAAAGAGAAGATTTACCTAAAAAGGCAACAAAGGTTTTAGGTAATACTAATTCAAAAATTGTAGATACTTTAATAAAGGATATAATTGTAAATAGTTATGATAAGCCATATTTAACTTTTTCAGATAAAGTATTTAAAGCACTAATTGTTTTATATGATTGGAATTATGCACATATATATAAATCACCAGAAGCAAATAAAAACCAAGAGATTATTGAACCATTATTTTATAAATTATATGATAGTTATATAGAAAAAATAAAAATCAACAAAATAGATGATAAAAATTTATATGATTTTATTCAAGAGCATAAAGAAAAAAATATTAAAAGACTTGTTATTGACTATATTGCAGGACAAACAGATAATTTCTTTTTAAAGGAATGTGAAGAAAATATTGAAGGATTTAACATGAAAAGTTTGTATAATATGTAATAATCTAGAATATACTACTATTAAAGAGGTGTAGTATGTTAAAGGATAAAAATGATATTGATTTATTAAAAGCAATTATTATAACTAAAAAAGAATTAGATAATGCTAATAAGAACTTTGAAAATGCAGAAGCGGAGCTTATAGA
This sequence comes from Clostridiales bacterium UBA1742, assembly GCA_002314935.1. GTDB lineage: Bacteria > Bacillota > Clostridia > TANB77 > CAG-508 > CAG-452. The sequence goes on from DCHW01000041.1 coordinate 2,514, forward strand.
TTATTATGCATATCAAATAAAAGCAAATAAATCTAAATTGGATTATTTAATAAAATGTGTTAAAGAAAAAAATATAACATTAGATTTAAAAAAACAAAAAGAACTGGAAAATTTGAAAGTTATAAATGAATAATTTTAATAAAATGAACATAGTTATTATAGTAAAGTTTACAGTGGGAGGATAAGCCTATGGAAACAAAAGCTATAATAACTTTTTTTATATGTATAATTTCAATAATTATTTTTGGAAAAATTTTTATTATTCCATTAAAAAAAATTATAAAATTATTAATAAATTCAATTCTTGGAGGAATATTAATATATATAATAAATATAATAGGAGCAAATTTTAATTTCCATATTGGGTTAAATATAATTACTGCAATATTTACTGGAGTACTTGGAATACCAGGAGTAATATTGCTTGTTATTATTAAAATGATTTTGTAAATGAAATATAAGGTGGCTCAAATGCCTTGCAATATGGAAATAAAGATAGTATAATAATACCAGTAAAATATATAAAAAGGGGTATATTATGGAAGAAATAAAAGTACTAATTAGTGAAGAAGAATTAAACAAAAGAATTACAGAAATAGCAAAACAAATTGAAAAAGATTATGATGGAAAAGAAATAACTTTAATATGTATTTTAAAGGGATCAGTTTTCTTTACAGTAGAATTAGCAAAACACATTAATGGAGATGCAAGATTAGAGTTTATTAGAGTATCTAGTTATGAAGGAGAAAATAGTACTGGAGAAATAAAAATGAAATTGGATTTAAAAGATTCAATACAAGGTAAAGATGTAATAGTAGTAGAAGATATAATAGACACAGGAAGAACTTTATCATATTTGATTGAATATTTAAATATGAAAAAACCAAATAGTGTTAAATTATGTACTTTATTGGACAAACCAAGTAGAAGAGTTGTTGATGTTGATGTTGATTATGTTGGATTCCAAATACCAGATAAATTTGTAATTGGTTATGGATTAGATGCAGATGAAAAATATAGAAATCTTCCATACATAGGAGTCATTGAATAATTTATGTTTAATATAAAAGAAGAATTAAAAAAACTCCCAGCTAAGCCTGGGGTTTATATTATGCATGATAAATATGACAATATAATTTATGTAGGAAAAGCTGTGGTTTTAAAAAATAGAGTAAGACAATACTTTATGAAAAATAATAAAACAGTTAGAATACAAAAAATGGTTTCTTTAATAGATCATTTTGAATATATTGTTACTGACAATGAATCAGAAGCATTAATTTTAGAGTGTAATTTGATTAAAAAAAATATGCCTAAATTTAATGTTTTATTAAAAGATGACAAAACATATCCTTACATAAAAATAGATATAAATTCAAAATATCCTAATATATTTGTAACAAGAAGTTTAAAAAATGATGGTGCAAAATATTTTGGACCTTATGCAAATCCAAGTGCTGCAAAGGAAATGGTAAATTTTATAAGAGAACGTTTTCAAATAAGACAATGTAAAAAGTTTAAAAATGAAACGAGAGCTTGTTTAAATTATCATATAAAAAAATGTTTAGCTCCATGTGTAGGTCTTGTTACAGAAACAGAGTATAAAAAACAAATAGATCAAATAATTTTATTATTAGAAGGAAAAACAGAAAAAATTATAAATCAATTGAATAATGAAATTAAAGAATTGGCTGAGAAACAGGAATATGAAAAAGCAGCTATTTTGAGAGATAAAAAAGCAGCTATAGAAAGAGTTTCTGAAAAACAAAAAGTTTCTAATATAAATGAAAAATCTATAGATGTTATAGGCTACTACGAAAATGAGTTATATATTTGTATAGAAGTATTTTTTGTAAGAAATAGCAAAATGATTGGAAGAGAGCATTTTTTCTTTGAAAATACTGATGATAAAAAAAGTATATTATCTCAGTTTGTTAAACAATATTATATTAATAAATTAGATATTCCATGTAAAATAATGGTAGCTTATGATATAGAAGATACAGAAATTCTTGAAGAATTATTATCAGATAAAACTAAAAAAAAGGTGGAAATTAAAGTTCCAAAAAAAGGTGAAAAATTACGTTTTATTGAAATGGCAAATAATAATGCAAAAATAACATTGGAAAATAAAGCAAAGGAAAAGACAGATATTGTTTTAAGTTTAAAAAGTTTTTTAAATTTAAGTAAAATGCCAAAAAAAATAGAATGTTTTGATATTTCTAATATTGCTGGAAATTATATGGTAGCAGGTATGTGTGTAGCCCAAGATGGTGTTATAAATAATAAATTAGCTAGACGTTTTAAAATAAAAACAGTTTTTACTCAAGATGATCCAAGATGTTTAGAGGAGGTTGTTACTAGAAGATTAAAACATTCAGTAGAAAATAAAAATGGAGCATTTGGAGCTTTACCTGATTTGATTTTAGCAGATGGTGGAATTACACAAATAAGAGCCATAGAAAGAGCAGTAAAAAAATATGATTTAGAGATTCCTGTTTTTGGAATGGTTAAGGATGATAAGCATAGTACAAAATGCTTAATAAATGATAAAAAAGATGTTATAGATTTAAACGAAAACATAATGAATTTTATTACAAGAATGCAAGATGAAGTGCATAGAATTGCAATAGAATATAATAGAAAACTAAGAGATAAAGATATAAATAAATCTGTTCTAGATAATATTAAAGGTGTTGGAGAAAAGAAAAAACAAGAACTATTAAAAAAATTTGGTAGTATAGAAGGTATAAAAAAAGCAGATGTAGAAGAAATATCTTCAATAAAAGGAATTAATATTGATTTAGCAAGAATTATAAAAGAAAAATTGGATGAATAGTTAGAATATTTATACATATTTAAGAATATATTTTTATTGTGTAAAAATATATTTGGAGGTATGTTATGATAGATATTACAAAAGAAGATTTTTTAAGAGAAGGATATATTGAATTTGAAAATGTATCAAAAAAGAAAAGTAAAATAAAAAATTGGATTTCTAAAAAAAAATTTTTAACAATTGCAATTGGATTTTATTTTGGACTTTCAATTGTTAATTTAGCTTTAGTATATTATTTTTTTAAAATGTTAGTATAAGTATAAATAATAAGAGGTAGAAAATGAATATAGCAAATAATTGGAAAGATTATGAAATATTAGATATGGCAAATGGGGAAAAACTAGAAAGATGGAAAAATATTGTTTTAGTTAGGCCTGATCCACAAATAATTTGGAAAGAGAAAACTTTTCCAAGTAAATGGAATAAAGCTAATGCTGTTTATAATAGAAGTAGTAGCGGCGGTGGAGGTTGGAAATATAAAACAAAACTTCCAGAAAGTTGGCAAGTAAAATATAAAGATTTAACTTTTAATATAAAACCTATGGGATTTAAACATACAGGTCTTTTTCCAGAACAAGCTGTTAATTGGGACTGGATGATAGATAAAATAAAAAATGCAAAAAGACCAATAAAAGTATTAAATTTATTTGCATATACAGGTGGAGCTTCAGTTGCTTGTCTTTCAGCAGGGGCTTCAGTTTGCCATGTTGACAGTTCAAAGGGAATGGTTGCATGGGCAAAAGAAAATGTTATTTCATCTGGATTACAAGATAAACCAATAAGATACATAGTGGATGATGTTGTTAAATTTGTAAATAGAGAAATAAGAAGAGGAAATACTTATGATGCAATAATTATGGATCCACCATCTTATGGAAGAGGTGCTTCTGGGGAGGTATGGCAATTTGAAAATAATATTGCAGATTTAATTAATTTGTGTACAAATGTACTTACAGATAATCCATTATTCTTTTTAATTAATTCATATACAACAGGTATATCAGCAGAGGTATTAAGTAATTTATTAAGAATAAATTTAAATAAATATAACGGAAAAATTACTTCTGGAGAAATTGGTTTGCCAATGACAGATTCCAAACTTGTTTTACCATGTGGAATATATGGAAAATGGGAACAATAGCTTTATGTTAATTTTATAAAACTAATAAAAACATATATGAAAATTTGTAAAAAAAATTTCATATATGTTTTTTGCTGTTTTATAAACAAAATTAAAAATAAAACAATTTAGAATATAAAATCACCTTAAGCTAATAAAAAGTAAGAGGTGATTTTACTTTGATAGAAAAAATATGCAACAAATTAACACGGTAAAATAAGAAAAAAAATGCCGGAAATAGATGATGAAAGAGCAGAAGTAATAAATTATGGTTTGCAATTAGTAATAGGTGAAATACCTAAGACTTTTATAATTATAGCTATTGCTTATGGTTTAGGAGTACTAAAGTATACAATACTTGCTTTATTATTTGTTATGCCATACAGAATGGTTTCAGGTGGAGTTCATTTACAAACACATATTGGTTGCATAGTTGCAACAAGTTTAATGTATGTAGGAAATGCTTTTTTAAGTAAAAGTTTAATAATAGAACCTGTATATATAAAATATTTAATTATATTTGCTATATGGATATTTGGAATAATAATGTGTTGTTTATATGCACCTGCAGATACAGAAGCGGTTCCTATTTTAAGAAAAAAAGATAGAAAAATAAAAAAAATATTATCTTATATTTCTTTAACAATTACATTAATGGTAGCAATAATTATTAAAGATACTACAATATCAAATTTGTTAATTTTTGGAAGTTTGTTTCAAACTATAACAATAACAAGGCTTATATATAAAATAACAAATAATAAATATGGTTACGAAGAATATATTAAAAATAAAAATTTTAAAAATGTAGAAGCATAAATTTAATATACACAAATTTTAAAGAAAAGAGGTGAACACAAATGATAAAATTATTAGCAAAATTAGCAGAAAAATATGCTAAATCTACTAATACTGCATGTGTTATATGGGCTTTTTTACATCAACCTAAAATGCCTGCATCATTAATAAAAAAAGATTAGTTTTTAAATAAAAAATGGTTAGCTTATTTTTGGCTAGCCATTTTTTGTCTATTAGTATATTTCTAATTGTTGTTTAAAATATTCATTAGTTTTAGTTGTATATAAATTTAAATTATTGTTTCTTTTTAAAATTTTTCTAACTTCCCATAAACCAAGACCATGACTTTGTTTATTTTCTTTTCCTTTAGAAGTGTAACCTTTTTCAAAAATTCTGTCTGTATCTACATCTTTATTTGAATAAGTATTTTCTATTATAAATAATTGCCTATTTACTTTATCATCTTTTCTAATAGTTATATTTATTTGTTTATTACTACATTGCTTAGAAGCATCTATTGCATTATCTAATAAAATACCAAGAACTCTTGTAAGTTCATAAGTTTTCATATTAATATTGTCCATATTCATAAATGCATCTATGCTAATATTAATTCCAAAGGTATTTGCTAAATGATATTTTTCTGTAAGAATACTATATACTGCTGGGTTATTAATAGTATCAGGATTTAAAACATCTAAAGTATTTATTTCTAAAGAATCTGGCAATAGGTCTTTATAATAACTTTGTAGACCTTCCATATTATTTGCTGTAATATATCCACCAAGAGCTTGCATTATATTTTGAAAATCGTGTTTAAAACCTCTAATATTATCATAAAGTATATTTAAAGTTTTGTTGTATAGTTGTTCTTCTTCGAGTTGTTTGGTAGTTAACTCTAGTTTGTTTGTTCTGATTAAACTATATATACTGGTTAAAAAATATATAAATAAAACTATAATGCTCAATAAAGTAGTATAATTAGATAGAATTTGTCCATACAAAATTGATAGATATAATTGTAGTGAAATTGAAATGGTTCCCAAAATTAAATTGATAAATATAAATTTTGAAAATTTTCTCTTGTTTTTTTCAAAGATTGGAATACTAATATTAAAAAAGTTAAAAATTTTATATATTATAAATATAATGGCGTACATTATTAAAGAGCACAATATTTTTAGAATAGGAATTTTAAGTAAAAATTCTATTGTAATTTCTGGGAAAAGATTGACAAGTATTTTATATAAAATTGAATTAATAATAACAAAAAATAGGTAAGGTATAATTTCTGCTAAAATTGATTTTAATATATTAGTTTTAAATATTATATATACTAATATTGGACAAGCTAGTACATTTAAAAATGTATTATATGGTGTAGGTATAAAGTACATTGATATAATAGCAATTAATGAAAAAGAAAAAACATATAATAATTTTTGCTTTTTTGTTGAGCTAATTTTTAATATTGTTGTGAACAATAATGTAGTAACTAGTGATTCTATTAATGCTAGTGGGATACTAACAATCTTTGTTAATATCTCATTTTCTGTCGTTAGTGCATTCCAAATTGTTTGAAAAATTTCCATTTTTAAAAACCTCCATGATTTCATTTTTATATTTAGCTCCTATAGAGCATTTTTGGTTATGATTAAATAGTATTGTGTTTGTATTTGAGTCTACATCATTAATGTTTTGAACATTTACAACAAAAGATTTATGACATCTTAAAAAATTAGTTGGAAGACTAGGCTGTATTTTGTTAAAAGAACTGTAAACTTCATATTCTCTGCTATTTGTACAAAATACTAACTTCATTCCATCTTTTTTTATATAGTTAATATCATCTTGTTTTATAATAGTTTTGTTATTGTTTAATTTAATAAATTTAGTTGGAGAACTATTAATATCATCAACTAATCTTAAAATAGTTTCTTCTAATCTTTCTTCTACAATTGGTTTTGGTAGATAGTCAAAAGTTTTATATTTATATGCCATTAAAACATATTCCATATGTCCAGTAGAAAATATTATATATGTATCTTTAGATTTCTTTCGAGCAATATTTGCAATATCACATCCAGTATATTTTGAATTTAAATTAATATCTAAAATTAATACATCTATTGTGTTTTCAGTAATATATTTAATTAAATCTTGAGCATTGCATGAACTATAAACAACAGAAGCATTTAAATCGTTTTTTATAAAAATTGAATTAAGCATGGAATTTATTCTGTCTAAAACCGATTTATTATCATCACATATTACAAATTTTAACATATTTATCTCCTTGTAAATAGCTTATATGGGTAAAAATGACATATATTTCCTTATTTTTCCAGCAAACATTATTAAATATAACTTAAAAACAGAATATTGTCAATATTTCTAGAATAAAAATACATTATAAAGGTTAATATATAACTATTATGTATATGTAAAAAATAAAGTGTAAAACTATTGTTTTTTAAACAAGAAATGATAATATGTAAAAAAATGCAAAAGATAATGGAGGAAATATTTTATGAACATAATAGAAAAAATTAAAAATTTATTTAGGAGAAATAAAGATATACCCAAATTGGCAGAGCAAAACAATATTACAGAGAATTATCAAAATGAATTTCGAGAAAATTTAAAAAATACAAGCAAAACATCAGAAGAAATTGAAGTAGAAGAAAAAAATACTGCAATAAATGCTGCATATATGTGTTTAGCTAAAAAAGCATTAGGATATGAAAAAGAATTTAATACAACAGATCATTTAGGAGAATCAATGTCAAAAACTTGTATTAGATTACAAGCAGAAGAAACATATAAAAATTACGGACATGGGATTGAATTACCAACTGAAATAACAGATGAAGTTTTAAAAACATTTCAAATAATAGGTTGCAATTTTTCTCAAATTAGAAATAATGAATCTAGTTATGGAAATCCTATAAATGAATTAATGAATGAAAAAAATTTAAAAATAATAGATTTAGAAAATATTTTATTAGAAAAGGGAAAAGATATAGCTAATAGTACTATAGAAAATTTTAAAAATAATAAAGAGGGAATTGGTTTTTTATCATTTAACTTAGATTATGAAGCTACAAAAGCAAGAAAAACACTAGATAATAGTATAAAAGAGGCTTTTGGTAAAGCTATTGAAAAAAATGAAATAACAAAATAATTTTTATTGTAAAATGACTGGAATTTTAGTAATAAAATTCTAGTCATTTTTTATGTGTTTATTCATAGTATTAATTAAATGGAGGTATGTTATGAATAATAAAAGAAGATTATATGCCTTAATTGGAATATTTACATGTATAATTTTTATATGTGCAATTGCTTTGAAAAATGATGATAATAAGAAGGTTATTAAAACTTCTTCAGCAAGCTTATCAAACAAAAAAATAGGTTGGGGAATTAAAAGAAATGATAATCATGAGCAACCCGACTTAGGAATGGAAAACAAAAAATTAATTGATACATATGAACGGAATAGCAATGGGAAATAATGAAGAAAAGTTTGTATATTTAACTTTTGATGAAGGATATGAAGCAGGATATACATCTAAAATACTAGATATTTTAAAAGATAATAATGTTAAAGCTGCATTTTTTATAACAGGACATTATTTTAATACTCAAATAGAATTAATTCAAAGAATGATAGATGAAGGACATATTGTAGGAAATCATACAGTTAATCATTATAGTATGCCAGATTTAACAAGTGATAATTTAAAAAATGAAATAGTAAATTTACATCAGGCCATGTTTGAAAAATTAAACTACGAAATGAAATATTTAAGACCACCAATGGGAGAGTATAGTGAAAAAACTTTAAAAGAAATAAGAAATTTAGGATATACAACTGTAATGTGGAGTTTTGCATATGATGATTGGGATGAAACAAAGCAAGGAAAAGAAGAATATGCAAAGGAAAAAATTTTATCAAATATTCATAATGGTGCTGTAATTTTGTTACATGCAAATTCTATAGATAATTGTAATATCTTAGATTACTGTATAAAGGAAATAAAAAATCAAGGGTACGAATTTAAAACACTTGATGAGTTTAAAAGGTAAAGGCTGTGGTTTGAATTGAAAAAAACTGAAGGAAGATTAAATAGACTTTTTGAATTGCCAAAGGAAATTCAAAATGGAAATACAAAAGTTATAATAAATTCTTTTGAAGAAATGTTAATTGAAAATTACAAGGGAGTATTGGAATATGAAGAATTTTATATGAAAATAAAAACAGAATTAGGAATTATAAATATAAATGGATTTAATTTAGGCGTTGAACAGATTACAGAAGATGATATTATTGTAAAACGGGAAAATAGAAAGTTTAGATATAGAACGAGCAGTGGAGGAATAGAACAAGTGATTATAAAAATAGTATTAAATTATATATTAGGATATGTAAATATAAAGGTAGAAAGTTTTTTTGTTGAACGATTTGTAAATATGTGTATAAGCAAAAGAATTTTATTATGGAATATAAAAAGAAAAAAATCAACAATTTTATATGCAAATATTGGAATAAAAGATTATAAAAGATTAAAAGGGGTAGCTAGAAAAACGCAATCTAAAATTAATATAGAGAGTAAAAAGGGACTACCATTTTTTATGCATAAATATAGAAAAAGAAAAATTTATATTGTACTACTTGGAATAATTGTTTCTGGAATAATTACATTATCAAATTTTGTATGGAATATACAAATAATTGGAAATGAAAATATTTCAAATAAAGAAATATTAGAAAGTTTAGAACAAGAAGGATTAAAAATTGGTATTTTAAAAAATAAGGTAAATATATATTCAATAATAAATAGAGTTAGATTAAATAGGAGTGATATTGCGTGGATGGGGATAAACATAAAAGGAACAAACGCAATAGTAAATATACAAGAATCAATTAAAGCCCCAGAGGTAATTAATGAAAGTGAATATTGCAATATTGTTGCTAACAAGACAGGATTAATTACAAAAATTAATGTGCAAAATGGAACTGCAATGGTTTCTGAAGGTGATATAGTAAAAGAAGGTGATGTTTTAGTTTCTGGTTATATAGAAGGAAAATATACTGGAATAAGATATGTTCATGCTTCTGCAGAAATAGAAGCAAGGGTTTGGTATTCAAAAAAGGAAAAACAACTATTAAATCAAACAATAAAAACAGAAACTGGAGCTACGGAAAAAAAGTATTCATTAAATTTTAATAATTTTAAAATAAATTTGTATAAAACACTTTCAAAATTTAAAAATTATGATACAATAAGTGAGGAGAAAAAATTAGTATTGTTTTCTAATTTTTATTTACCAATAAAAATTGAAAAAATTACTAATTATGAATATGAATTTCAAGACATAATGTATACGGAAGAAGAACTTAAACAAAAGTTAGAAAAAAAGTTAAAAGAAGAATTGCAAGATGAAATACAAGACAAAGATAATATTGTAAACATACAAACAAATACGTATAACGAAGAAGGTTATATAGAAGTAGAAGTCATATATGAAGTGCTTGAAAACATAGGGAATAAGGACAAAATAATATTCTAAAGATGGATAGGTGGTAATATGGAACAAAGAAGTTTAAAAGTTTTAGACACAAACAAAACATTTTTTTCAAAAATAACTAGCACTATAACGAAGATACTTATACCAACAAAAGTTGGAGTTAATGGAATGATGATTTCTATAAAAAGAAATAATCTAATTAAAGCATATAATAATTATAATATTGCAGTAAAAGAAAATAGTGAAGCAAAGAAAGAAGCTTTATCCAAAAAATATGAAGAGGCATTTGCTTTGTATTTAGAAGCTATAGATAAATATATTTTAGATTCAGTATATAAAAAAGTAAAAAATGAAACTGCTTCTGGGTTTGAAAAAGAGGCTCTTTCAAAATACTATATGATAGTTAGTTTAAAAGATAAACAATATTCAGAATACAAATATAAAAAGCAAGAATATTTATTAAATATTGATTATAAAACTATTGAAGCAACAGGAAAAGAATCAACATTAGAAAAGTATAATCCTTTTTATGTAGAAAAAATGGATGTTTTGTATAAGGGATTATTGAAAAATTATTCAATTCAATTAGCTGATAACATAAATGCTGGTAGAGATAATATTGATGAAATATATACAAAAATATTTAAAACCCTAGAGGATTATGTTTCGGATATATTGCCGATAAAAATAAGTATAGATAAAAAACAAACATATAAGTCAATAGCAGAAGATATAGATAAATATGAAATTGTAACATTAGGCAAGTTGGCAGATAGAGATATAATAAAGAAAAAAATGATATTATTAGGAATAAGTAGAAGCATATTTACACACAGCCTTCCTTTAGTTGCTGCTGAACAGAGTTATATACAATTAATAAAAGAAACTAGAAAATTAATTTTAAATCAAAAAAATAAAACCCAAAAAAATATGGCATTTGATTTATTGATAGAGTTAATAGAAGAATATAATATAAAACTATTATCAACTAAAGTATATTGGGACAAGCCAATAGAAAAAGAAGAGTATAAGAAATTCTGGAAAAAATATAATGAGATAGAAGCTTTAACCTCTGCAGACAAAGCAAAACAAAAGCAAATACTATTTTTAAAAAATGATTTAATAAAATTAAATAAAAAATCAAATAAATATATTCAAGAAATAAAAGCAATAAAATCAAAATTGGTTGAATTAGGTGCAATGAAAAATATTAAAAACACATATATATCAGTAAATTTATATAAATCAACAGGAATGAAAATTAGTAAAAAAATAGAAGCATAGAAAGGAAATAAAATGGAGGTATCAGAGGTAACTTTTTTGGATATAGAAGAAAACAAAGAATATACAAATCTTGCAAATATTGTTCTAAATAAATGTTTTGAAATTGAAAATTTAAATTCGAAAAACATATATGTAAATGTAGTTTTAACTAATCCACAAAACATTCAAGAATTAAATAAAATTCATAGAAATATAGACAAGCCTACAGATGTATTATCTTTTCCAATGTTTGAAAAAGAAGAAATTGAAGAATTAGATAGTGAAGTGGAAGATGTTTTAGGAGATATAGTAATATCAATTGAAAAGGTAAAAGAACAAGCAGTAGAATATGAACACAGTTTTACAAGAGAACTTGCATATATGTTAGTTCATGGGTTTTATCATTTAATGGGATATGATCATATGAATGAAGAAGAAAAAGTAGTAATGAGAGAAAAAGAAGAAAATATTTTAAGTCAACTTAAGATAAAAGATTAATTTATAAAAGAAGGGATGAATTAGTATGAGTAGAAAAAATTCAAACAAAGGTAATGGAAAAAGTAAAAAGGGAACGACAATTTTAATTATTGTATTAGCAATTGTAGTAATTATTGCTGGAGTATTAGCGGTAATGAAATTTATGAATAAAGGAACAACAGAGGTTGTGGCAGAAGAACAAAAAGAGCAAGAACCTGTAAAAAAATTACAAATAGTTGATGAAGATTCAACTTCAAGACCATATGCTGTTATGATAAACAATAATCATGAAGCTTGGCCACAATGCGGACTTCAAGATGCATATTTGGTATATGAAATTATTACAGAAGGTGGAATAACAAGAATGATGGCATTATTTAAAGATGCTGATACTGCAAAAATTGGATCAATTAGAAGTGCTAGACATTATTTTTTGGATTATGTGCAAGAAAATGATGCAATATTTATTCATTGGGGAGGAAGCGATAGGGCATATTCTGAAATAAGTTCAAGAGGTATTAATGATTTAGATGGAATTGCATTAGAAGGATCTGTATTTTTTAGAGATAAGACATTAAAAAGAGATTTAGAGCATACTGGTTTTACAAGCATAGAAAATGTAAAAGAATATGCAGAAAATAAAGGATATACAAGAGATACAAAAAATGATTTATTACTTAACTATAGTGTTGATGAAATAGATTTAAGTACAATTGAAAATGCTGAAATTGCAAATAATATAACAATAAAATATTCAGACTATCATACAACAAGTTATGAATACGATGAAGAAAATAAAGTTTATTTAAGAAGTATGAGTGGACAAAAAAATGTTGACTTGGTAACAGGAGAACAATATACTGCTAAAAATATAATTACATATAAAGTTAAAAATTATAGCTTTGATAGTTATGGTAGACAAGAGCTAGAAAACATTGGATCTGGAACAGGATATTATATTACAGATGGATATGCTATTCCAATTACTTGGGAAAAACAATCACATGCAGGACAAACTGTATATAAATATGAAAATGGTGAAGAAATAGATGTAAATGATGGAAATACATTTATACAAATATGCCCAGTTAATGGAAATATAACAATTGCAGAATAGGAGGAGACTTTGAAAAATTTTAGATCTGGATTTGTTTCAATTGTTGGAAGAACTAATGTTGGAAAATCAACATTAATTAATGCGTTGATTGGAGAAAAAATTGCAATAACAACAAACAAGCCACAAACAACAAGAACAGCAATTAAAGCAATAGTAAATAGAGAAAATTCGCAAATGATTTTTATAGATACACCAGGAATACATAAACCCAAAACTAAATTAGGAACGACTATGAATAACACAGCATGGGGAAGCGTTACAGATGGTGACGTAATATTATTTTTAATTGAAGCTACATCTGATAAAATTGGGAAAGGTGATAGTTTAATTATAGAAAAACTGAAACAAGCCAAAAATGTTATTCTTATAATAAACAAAATTGATTTGGTAAAAAAAGAAAAGTTACTGGAATTAATTTCTTTGTATAGTAAAGAATTAGACTTTAAGGCTGTTATTCCAATATCAGCTTTAAAAGGAGAAAATGTTGAAAATATTTTAGATGAAATAGAAAAGCACCTTCCTGTAGGTCCTGCATATTATAATATAGATGAATATACAGACCAAACGGAAAAAATGCTTGCAGAAGAAATAATAAGAGAAAAAATACTAAAATTATTGGACCAAGAGGTTCCACACGGTGTATATGTTGAAATAGAAAAAATGCAAGACAGAAAAACCTCTAAAAAAGAAGATATTTGTGATATTGAAGCAACAATATATGTTTTAAGAAAGACACATAAACCAATAATAATTGGGAAAGATGGAGCTATGCTTAAAAGAATAGGAACTTATGCAAGACAAGATATAGAAAAAATGTTGCAGACTAAAGTAAATTTAAAAATATGGGTAAAAATAAAAGAAGATTGGCAAAATATGAATTCAATTATAAAAAAATTTGAAAATGAATAAAAATTAAAAAAATGCACAAGATAAAATTAAAGGTTTATTGTGGCGAAAATATTAATTAACCTTTGCAAAAACTACTAAAATAGGAGTTGAGTTTATGATTAAACAAATTGCATGGAATACCTTTAAAAAAACTGGAAATTTAGATACTTTTTTAGAATTTAAACAGATATCTAATATAGAAGAAAATATAAAAACGGAGCAGTTTAAAGATGAAAACTTTAAAAGTGAATGGCATAATTATAGCAGAAAAAACGGTTGCAGATTTTGATAAAATAGTAACAATTTTAACACCAAATTTACGGTAAAATTGAAGTAGTGGCTAAAGGTTCAAGAAGACCCAAAAGTCTTCTTTTAGCTGCTACTCAATTTTTATGTTTTGGAGAATATATGCTGTATAAAGGTGGAAATACATATAGTTTAAATTCTTGCGAAACAATAGAAGTTTTTTACAATATTAGAACTGATTTAGATAAACTAACTTGTGCATCATATATTACAAAAATAGTAAATGATATAACAACTGAAAATCAAAATACATATAGAGTTTTGCAATTATTTTTAAACACTTTATATATGATATCGGAAACAGATAAAAATTTGGAGCTTATAAAATCTGTTTTTGCAATAAGGCTTTTATCAATAATAGGATTTAGACCTGTTATTGATGAATGTCAAATTTGCAAGGCAAAAGAAAATTTATTTTCATTTAGTTTTAAAGATAATGGATTAAAATGTATTACATGTGCTAAACAAGACAAAGGTGCAATTGAAATTTTGCCAACAACACTTGATACATTAAGGTATATAATTTTGGCAAATCCAAAAAAAATATATTCTTTTGATGTACCAAAAGAAACTGTAAATGAACTAAATATAATTGCTAAAATTTATTTAAGAGAAAAATTAGAAAAAGACTATAAACTTTAAAAAATAAAGTACTGTCAATGATTTTGGAAAATTTCACTGTAAAATAGCGTTATTTTATTAGTAAAAAATTCACCCATATGTAATCTCTAAGTTAATCCGCTCGCTGCGGAGGCAGGATCAAGATTTAATTTTTAGGTATAAAATTCAATATTAGAGAATGTAGGGGCGATTTTAATCGCCCGATAAAACATTTTATTAAATTTTATATTTATTTTTATGATTTATATAACATTAATTACAAATTTTTATTAGATGTATTTATCATTGACGGGCGATTAAAATCGCCCCTACAAGGTGAAATATTTGCTTAGGAAGTTCTAAGGTGATATTATCATAAATTTACTACACTTTAAAAAATAAAGTACTTGCCAAAATAATATTAATAATATATAATGAATTCGAATTTTGAAAGGAGAGATTATTATGAATATAACAATTACAGGTAAAGATGTTATAGCAACAGAGGCTATAAAAGATTATGTAGAAAAAAAATTGGATAGAGTAAGTAAATACTTTGATGGAGATATTGATGTAGCAGTTACAATTAAAACAGAAAAATCAGAACAAATAGCAGAAATGAGTGTAAAGGTAAAACAAGAAACATATAGAGCAGTTACATCACACAAAGATATGTATGCATCAATAGACAAAAATATGGACATTCTAGAAGGGCAAATTAGAAAATGGAAAACAAAAAAAGATAAAATAAATAAAGAAGATTCTATAAAAAGCATATCTATAGAAGATGGTGCTGTATCAGGACCAGAAAACGAAATAATAAAAACAATTTATTATGATATAAAACCAATGACTTCTGAAGATGCAAAATTAAAATTACAAGAAAAACCACAAGATAGATTTATTACATTTATTAATCAAGATACAAATAAAGTAAATGTATTATTTAAAATGAAAGATAATAAAAATTTTGGATTAGTTGAACCTGAAGTATAAAATTAATAATAAGGAGATTTTTTATGGAAGATGAAGTAATTCGTAATGAGTACAATATAACAAATAATTTTAACAGAGTTTTAACAAAAACTTTTTTCAGAATGTTTTTAGGATTACTTGGCACAGCTATTATTGCATTTATTACTTATAAAACAGAATTATATATGGAAATATCATACAGAACATTAGGTATATTGGAAATAGGACTTGTATTAATTTTTTCATTTATGTTTAAAAAGCTTTCTGCTACGGCAGTTACTATTTTATTTTATATTTATGCTTTTGTAAATGGAATGACGATGTCAGTAATTTTTGCAGTTTTTGAAATTAACACAATATTTTATGCGTTTGCTATGACATCACTACTTTTTGGAACACTTGCATTTGTAGGATATAAAACAGATAAAGATATGAGCAAATTTGGAAATATATTTTCGGTTGCGTTACTTGTAGGATTAGTTTTCTCAATAATAAATTTAATTATAGGAAATACAATGCTTGATATTGTATTGGATTGGGTAATATTATTTATATTTTGCGGATTAACAGCTTATGATATAAACAAAATAAAAAGAACCCAAAACTATTTCGAATGTGATGAAGAAAAATTATATGTTTATTGTGCAATGAATTTGTATTTAGACTTTATAAATATGTTTTTAAGAATTCTATCAATATTAGGCAGAAGGAGAAATTAATAAAAAATAAAAGGCAGGAATTTATAATTCCTGCCTTTATGTATAAACATAAAAGTAAAAATTAAAATTCCTGTCTTTTTAAATTATATGATTAATTATCTCATATTGTTTTCAGCTTGTTGAATTAATTTTTTAACCATATTTCCACCTATTCTACCAGCGTCTTTTGCTGATAAATCACCATTATAACCGCTTTTTAGGTTAACACCAACTTCTGAAGCAACTTCATATTTAAATTTTTCTAATGAAGCTTTAGCTTCTGGAACTAAAGTTTTGTTTGAGTTAGATGCCATTTTTTTCACCTCCCAGGAATGAAATTAAAATTTATAAATAAAAAGCAATTGCTTTTCAATATTAGAATGTACAATTTATAAAAAAATAAACTAGAAAAAATTGTTAAAAAAATCATATTGAAATTTAAATATTAAACATATATAATAAATTTTGGAGGAAGGTTTATGTATAAATTAATTGCAATAGATATTGATGGAACTTTGTTAGATTCAGATGGAGAAATTTCTAAAAAAAATAAAGAAGCAATTTCAAAAGCTATTAAAAATGGAATTGAAGTAGTTCTAGCTTCTGGTAGAACTATAACATCAATAAAAACATTGGCAGCTGAAGTTGGCGCAAATAATTATTTAATTGCTGGAAATGGAGCTTTAGTTTATGATATACAAGCAAACAAGGTGATTTATAATAATTATATAAAAAAAGAAAAAGTATTAGAAATAATAAAAATATGCGAGGAAAACAATATTTTCTATACAGTTTCAAATGAAAGCAAAATAGTTACTAAAGAAATAAATTACGATGTTTTGTTTTATACAAGTGAAAATCTTAAAAATTCTGAAGATAAACAAATAGATATAAAACTTGTTAAAAATATTTATGACTATGTTGAAAAATATACTGGAAATGATTTTTTGAAAATTACAATATGCAATAGTGATAAAGAACGATTTTTACAAATTGTTGAAAAAATAAAACAAATAAAAAAAATAGATTTATTAGAATGCTTTCATAGTTCAAAGAAAAATATAAAGATAGGAAATAAAGAAGAACAAATAGAGTATTATTATACAGAAATTACAAATAAAAATGTAGATAAGTGGTCTGCCATAAGATTTTTGGCTAACAAGTTAAATATAGGTTATGAAGAAATTATAAGTATTGGCGATAATGTTAATGATTTAGAAATGATAAAAAATGCTGGGCTTGGAGTAGCAATGGAAAATGGACTATCACAGGTGAAAGATGAAGCAAATATTATTACTAAAAGCAATGATAATAGTGGAATTGCTCATGTAATAAATAAGTATTTAAACTAATATTACAATAATATTACAATAATATTATTTTTGAATTACAATGTCTTTAAAATGTTGTTTTTAAAGACATTTTGTTATACAATAAAATAAAATTAAATCGATAATTGGGAGGTATTGGGTATGACAACAAATCCAATGGCAAGAAAAGCTAGAAATTCATTTTTATTAGGAGTTGTGCTAATGTTGATTATAGCATTAATAGTGGGTGCAACTTTTTGGTTTTTGGTTTTAAAAAAGAATGATGGAGGAATATCTTCAAACGAGAAGATTGTATTTGCTTTTAGATTAAAGCAAGATGTTAAATATGGAGAAGAAATAACAAAAGATATGGTAGAAGCAGTTACGATAAGTGAAAAAGTAGCGCCAGCTGGAACTTTTAATTCAAAAGTTCAGGATGCTAAAACTGAAAAATGGATTGATAGTGCATGGACCAGTGGATATAAAGCTAAAATAGATTTAAAGGCAGGAACAATACTTGGATCTACATTAACATATACAGAAGAATTAGGACAGGATATTAGATTAACTGAATACAATATGCTAACATTACCTACTACATTAGATGTAGGAAATATAGTTGATATTAGATTAAGATTAGGAAATGGAACTGATTTTATAGTAGTATCTAAAAAATATGTTGAAAATGTTTTGGGAGATACTATAAGTTTAAATTTATCTGAAGAAGAAATTCTATTGATGGATAGTGCTGTAGTTGAAGCTTATTTATCAAATACTGCAGAGTTATATGTTATTCAATATGTTGATGGCGGAATGCAAGAGGCTGCAACAGGAAACTATGTTCCAAGTAGTGATGTAAAAAATTTAATTACAAATAATCCAAATGTTATAACAGAAGCTAAAACTAAATATACACAAACTTCAAGAGAATTAATAGATTCTGGATTATCTGATAAAGATTCTGCAAATTTAGAAACAGGAATAAAAACTCAAGTAGAAAATGCTAAAAAAGCGAGAGAGGCTTATTTAAACGGATTAACAACATATTAGTTAAAACTTTAGGAGGAACAAATGAGAAAAATAGGGTTTATAGGAGCTTTTGAAAAAACTGATTTAATAGTATATATTGCCAAAATAATTAGAAGTACAAATAAAAAAGTTTTGGTAATAGATACTACAACTTTAGGTAGGGCTAGATATATTGTTCCAAGTATATCTCCTAGTATATTTTACATTACAGAATTTGAAGAAATTGATGTAGCAGTTGGCTTTGAAAGTATAGAAGCAATAAAAGAGTATTTAGGAACAGATTTGGCAGAATATGATGTTATATTATTAGACATAGATTCACCTGAAGTATTTCAAAAATATGATATGACAAAAGCTGATAAAAATTTCTTTGTAACTGGATTTGATAATTATTCATTAAAAAGGGGATTAGAGATAATTGGAAAACTAGCAGAAAAAGTTGTAATGACAAAAGTGATGTTTTCAAAAGATATGCTTAAAGAAGAGGAAGATTATCTAAATTTTTTATCCTTTTATTATTCTGTACAGTGGGATAAAGAAAAAATATATTTTCCATATGAACAAGGAGATAATAGCGTAATTATAGAAAATCAAAGAGCTGCTAAAATTAGATTTAGAAATTTAAGCTTAGAATATAAATATGGATTGGAAATGATTACTGGACAAATTTTATATGATATTAAATCTAATGAAATAAAAAAAATTATAAAAAGTATATAAACACAAAAGAAAGGAAGAGTTATCTTATTATGGCAATAGTATCATTTTGGAGTGACAATAAAAGAGAAACTGGTAAAACATCATCAATAGCTGCAATTGCAACTAATATGGCAATGAATAATACATATAAAATGTTGATTTTTGATACAGCATATAATAATAGCTCTTTACAAGAGTGTTTTATAAAAAATAAAAAATCAAAAAAAATTAATTTTGGAACACAACAAAATATAGTTGGACTAGATACAGGAATAAAGGGCGTAACAAAAGCAATTTTAAGTAACAAGACTTCGCCAGAAATAATAACTAATTATACACAAACAATTTTTAAAAACAGACTAGAAATTTTAACTGGAACAGATGAATTAGAGGATGAGTATATTAAACAAAGAGGCACATTTAAAGAAATAGTAAAAATGGCAAATAAATTTTACAATTTGGTATTTGTTGATCTAGCAGGAGATACAAGAGATTCTGCTGAACGTGAAATACTTGAAATGTCTGATATAATAGTTGTAAATTTAAATCAAAATATAAAATCTTTTAATAATTATTTAAACTTAAGAAAAAATGGTATGTTTGCAAATAAAAAGAATTTAATACTTTTAATGGGACGAGCTGATTTAGATTCAAAATATAATGCTAAAAATTTATCAAGAGTAATTATGGAAAAAGATATATATGCTATACCATATGCTACACAGTTTTTTGAAGCAACTGGAGAAGGTACAGTTGATGAATATTTTATAAAGTTTAGTTCTAAAAAATACGAAGATATAAATACAAAATTTATAGAGTGTACAAATAAAATATCTGAAAGAATTTTAGAAAAAATAAAAGAATTACAAATGGGAATATAAAAAATAATTGAATATTCCGTTAAATAAAAACAACAAATGAAGGGAGCCTAAAAATGGTTGTAAACGTTATTTTAATAGTGATAGTACTAGTTTTAATGGTAGTAGCTATAAGATATTATATAGATAAAAATAAAAATGCGGTTATAGAAGAAGAGTTTTCTGTAGAAGATAAAACTTATAGTATAGATTCTATGATAGCTTTTATTAAGAAGAGACTTGATGAAATAACTAAGGTAAACCTTTATGATATTGGTCTTTCAGAAGAAGAATTAAAAAGAAGAAAAGCTAAAAAATATGAATTAAGAAAAGCATTAAAAGGGTGTACATATGGAGATGTTAATGATAAAAAATATGTAAAAGAATTAATTTTTGATTTATTAAATAGAGAATATGGGGTAACAGAAACCAATATATCAAGAGCAATAAATTTTGATGTACCATCATTATTAACATCACAAGATAAATTTGATATTTTAATTTATGTATATAAAAAAGATTTTGCATATGAAGCATTAACACAACTTATAAAAAAATATGATTTAGCAAGATTAAAATACATAGCTGGAGAAGCAAAACCATGTTATGTAATTACATCAGATGAAATTAATGAAATATATGAAAAAGAGCAACCAGTACTTAACTTTTCAGATAAATTAAATGTATTGACTCAAAGAATATATCAACATTATAAAGGATATAGTTCAATAGATGAAATTAGAGATATGAATATTGATGGTGTATCTGGAGGTGTTTCAGGTTTACCAGAAAGTTTTTTAAGTCAAGTTGCACAAACTGACGGAGATTATTTAACACAAATGATGGAGCATAAGGTTCCAAGAGCCTGTGATAGTATTTGGATTTTCTTCCAAGGTAAATCTATAAGACTTGCTTGCCTATCTTTTGGAAAAGAAAGTGAACTAAAAAGGGTTTGTCAAAACATCTATAAATACAATAACCCAGGACAATTATCAGATACAAACGGATATAAAATTAATGAAATGAAAGATGGATCTCGTGTTGTTGTTGTTAGACCAAGTTTCTCAGAAACATGGGCATTTTTCGTAAGAAAGTTTGACGTTAAAAGAGCAACATTAGAACAGTTAATTACAGCACCTGGAAAAGAAGATGCAATCGACTTATTAAAATTTTTGGTAAAAGGAGCAAGAATTATTTCACTTACAGGTGAGCAAGGTTGTGG
This sequence comes from Clostridiales bacterium UBA1742, assembly GCA_002314935.1. GTDB lineage: Bacteria > Bacillota > Clostridia > TANB77 > CAG-508 > CAG-452. The sequence goes on from DCHW01000041.1 coordinate 24,244, forward strand.
TAAAACAACAATGCTTATGGGGATGATAGAAAATATATATGAAACAATGAACATAAGGGTTCAAGAAACTGCTTTCGAGTTGCACTTAAGAAAAATATATCCAACAAGAAATATTCTATCATTTAGAGAAACAGACACAATTTCTGGACAAGAAGGATTGGACGTTCAAAAGAAAACAGATGGTAGTGTTAATATAATTCGGAGAGGTTGCAACTGATCCCGTAGCATCTTGGATGATACAAGCAGCACAGGTAGCAAGTAAATTTACTTTATTTACTCACCATGCTAAAACATTCCCAAACCTCGTAACAGCACTAAGAAACTCAATGTTAAGAACTGGCGTGTTTAAAAATGAAAAAACAGCAGAAGAACAAGTTGTACAAGTATTAAACTTTGATATACATTTAGTAAAAGATTTTAGAGGAAGACGTTATATAGAAAGAGTAACAGAATGTATACCATTAGAAGATAAAAACGATTATACATTTGAACATCAAAATGAAAAAACACTTGAAGGTAAAGTTCAAAAATTTATGGATAATGCAACAAAATATTTTACCAAAGTAACAAATAAAGAATTATATAAATATGTAAATATAATGGAATATATAAATGATGAATATGTTATAACAAATAAAATATCAGATTATAACTTAAACGAAATGAGAAACAATATGGATGAATCAGATGTAGAAGAATTTGATAGATTTATAGAGAAAAATTGGGGGCACCAAACTATAACTCACACAATAGAAAACGAGACAGAAACATCTAGAAGAGGTAGACCTAAAAAACAATAAAGAATGTAGGGGCGATTTTAATCGCCCGAACGAAACCAACACACAAACATATGTAGGGGCGATTTTAATCGCCCGAATGAAACCAACACACAACCATATGTAGGGGCGATTTTAATCGCCCGCAAATAAACGATTAAAACAAATTTAAGAGGTGAGAAATTACAAATGTCAAATCAAACAATACTAATTTTTATGGGAATAATTGCAGCATTATTCATTGGAGTAATAATTGCTTATGTAATAATACAAAAAAAAGCCCAAAAAAGTGGTGCAAAAGTTACGAACCTAAAAAAATTAAGAGAAGGTACAGAAGAAAAAAATTTCTCATCTGATGTAATGTACCAAAAACTATATGTAATATTTAGTCAAATACCTGTATTAAATAGATATTTAAAAAAAATTAGAAGAAAACTAGAAATAGTTACAATAGAAGATGAATTTCTTACAAGAAAACAAGCTGCTCAAATTGTATCCAAAGCAATATTAATAATATTACCAATAACTTTAGCAGTATTTTTATTTACAAAGGGGAATTTTCTATTAAGATGTATTTTATTATTATTTGAAGTGTTTTTAATAGAAACAATAATGACAGGTATGGTAGATAAACTAGATACTAAACTATTAAAGCAACAAATTGATTTTTTTGCTGAAATAAGACATGCATACCACGAATTTAATATGGTTGAAGAGGCAATTTACGAAGTATCTCAAAATGATGAATTAGAGGTTTCAAGACAAGGTCAAAAGGTATATGAAATACTAACTTCAGATGATCCAGAAACTGAATTAGAAAAATATTATGATGTAGCACCAAATAGCTTTTTAAAAGAGTTTGCTGGTATTTCATATTTAACAAGAGAATTTGGAGATAGAACAATAGATGGTGCCTCACTTTATTTAAAAAATTTGAATAATATTACAGAAGAAATGCAATTAGAAATTTTAAAAAGAGATAAGCTTGATTATGTTTTTCAAAGTTTGTCTATAATTGCAATGTTACCTGTATTATTTATACAACCACTTAGAAATTGGTCTGTATCAAACTTTTCTTTTACAAGCCAATTCTATGATGGAAAATTAGGATTAATTATGCAGGTTATCTTAATAATAATTACTTTTGTATGTTATTTATTAACAAGAAAATTAAAAGATAGTGGTTCGATAAAAGATGAATATAAAGATCCCAATTCTGCATGGCAAATGAAATTGTATAAAAAACCTGTTGTAAAAAATATTGTAGATTTGTTTATACCTAAAGAAAAAACAAAAGAATATAGAAAAACAGTAAACTTAATGAAAGAATCGGCAACAAAGCAAAAAATTGAAACATATTATATAAATAGAATTTTAATTTGTATAGCAACATTTTTAGTATCTATATTTTTATTTAATCAATTACATAAAGTTGCTGTAGATTATGTGTATACTGAACCAACATCAGATTATGATATTTTGGGTTCTATGTCTGCATCTGATGAAAAAAAAGCTATGCAGGTTACTGAGCAACATAATAAGGTATTAGACAAATTAAAAGGTAAAACTTTTGCAGGTAGAACAAAAGAAGAAAAAGAAAAAAATGCAAAAATTCAAATAGAAGCAGAAGTAAAAAAATTAGATTTCTATAAAGATGCAACAGATGCTGAAATTGCAAGTGCAGTTGATAAAATATATACAAAGTTACAAGTAATTAATGCAGAATATGTAAAATGGTTTGAATTATTATTAGCCTTTTTATTTGCTGCACTAGGATATATGGGACCAAAACTAATGCTTATGTTCCAAAAAATATTAAGAAAATTGGAACGAGAAAGTGAAGTAATGCAATTTCAAACTATTATATTAATGCTTATGAAAATAGAAAGAGTAAATGTGGAAATGATTTTGGAATGGTTAGAAAGATATGCCAACATTTACAAAGAACCAATAACCAAATGTGTTAATAACTATGAAGCTGGTGCTTGGGAAGCATTAGAAGAACTAAAAAATGATGTTTCAAATCAACAATTAATAAGAATTGTAGAAAGTATGCAGTCTTCTGTAGAAAGCATTCCAATCGCCCAAGCGTTTGACGAGTTAGACAACGAAAGAGAATATTATCAGGCCAAACGTAAAGAGACAAATGAAAAACTTATTTCAAGAAAAGGAATGTTAGGAAAAGTAGTTGGATTTGCGCCTATGATTTGTTTGTTTGTAGGATATTTAATAGGACCATTAGTAATAATAGGATTAACATCAATGACAAGTTCATTTAGTTCAATGTCAACAATGATGTAAATAAAATACAAATATAAAATGTAGTGAAAATTTTATTTGTTTGTAATTATAATAAAAAAATTGTGTACGTGCGATATTAATTGCATGTAACAAAAAAATGAAAGGAATTTGTTAAATGGAGAATGCATCAAAGGCATTATTAATAGCAGGTGGTATTTTACTTGCAATGCTAACAATAGCAACACTAGTGTTATTAAAAAATAATTTGCAGGAATTAAAAACAGCGGAATCTGAAAAAAAATATCAAGACCAGCTAACTGCATTTAATATGGAATATGAAGCTTATCATAAAAACATAATGTATGGAACAGATGTAATTTCAGTTATAAATAAAGCAATTGATAATAATTTATTAATGAACAAAACACAGCCGGAAGATCCATATTATATTAATATAGAGTTTGAAATCATTACCGATATGCATGGATATAGAGAAATAATTACAGAAACTGCAGATGGAAAGGAACATAAAAATGAGTCACTTGGAGATGATTCTTTAAATATTGGATCATATGTTTTAGGAAATGTTGGAGAAGAGTATATGGATATAGATGATGATTTGCTAAATTTTTTTAGAACAGAAGCAACTTCTACATCAACAACCCAAGAAGAAATTGTTGATGGTGAAGAAGTTATTACAACAACTACCATATATCCTGCAATAATTAATTTTAAAAAAGCTGTATTTACATGTACAGGAGTTGAATATTCAGATGAAGGTAGAGTAGATTTGTTAACTTTTAGGCAAGTTGATTAAATAAATAGAAGGGAATGTATTAATGGAAAATTCATCAAGGGCATTATTAATTGCTGGGGAAATATTAATTGCATTATTAATATTAACTTTAGGAATACAAATATATTTAGAATATAGTAAAGAAGCTGAAATTTATCATGAATCAATGTCTGCTAAGGAAACGGAAAAATTTAATGGAGATTTTATAAAGTATATAGAAATTAATGAAGGTGGAATACAATATATTAAATCACAAGATTTAATTACTATTGCTAATTATGCTGAAGATACTACAAATAATCAGGGGTATAATGTTAATATAATAATGGGAACATATACAAATAAAAGTTTAGCAGAAGAAATATTGGGTACAACTAATATGATGTATAAGGATGATGGGACATTAATATATTATCAAATAACTAGTATTACTTATAATGAATCTGGTAGATTAGTTGAGATAAAAATTGGTTCAGAAATTTCATTATAAAATTATTAAAAAATACTTGCGTTAAAAATTTAAAACATTTATAATTATTTAAGAGGAATTTAAATGAAAAAAATATTGTTGTTAATTATTACAATTTTTATTATAGTATTAGCTATTGTTTATGGATTAATTATTTCAAAAAATAATATTCAAAACGAAATAAAAAGGAACAATAAATTTTATGAAAATTATTTAAATAAAGAAGTTTATGGAACAGAAGTTGCAACAATTATTGGAAAAGCAATAGAACAAAATTTACAAAATGAAATTGCAAAAGATGAAAATGGTTTGTTTATAGAAAATGATACAAATTCAATAAAAATAGATTTAAAAATGATTACTATAGATAAAACATATCCTATGGAAGTAATATATAATAATGATATAACATTATTTGTTCAAAATTTTAATTTAATATCTTTTAAATGTACAAGCATAGAATATCATAAAAGTACAGGATATATAAGTAAAATAATATTTGAACAAATAGAAGATTAAAAATGTTTTTAATTTTTTTAGAATAAATTCTAAAGATAAAATATAAAAAATCAAAGGAGGAAATTTTATGGAAAATGCGTCAAAAGCACTAATTATTGCAGGAGCAATACTTATAGCAATTTTATTAATTAGCGTGGGGATAATTGTAATAAATACAATTAATGAACCACTATCAGAAACAGATAAGGTTTCACATAGTCAAAGTGTTGAAATTTTTAACAGTAATTTTTCAGGATATGGAGGTAGCCAAAAAGGTTCAGCAGTAAAAAGTCTTTTAAATAAAATTGGTTCATATGGAGAAGAGGCACCTACGTTAAAGGGAGATCTTGGAGACAATGCTGGGACGGCAGCTGGAGGTGTTGATATAACTAAAACATATACTATTACTTTTGAATATGATGAAGCTGGTTATATTGAAACAATTAGCATTGAGGAATAATGGATAAAGGGGTAAATTAATATGGAAAACAGCGCAGAAGCTTTAAAATTTTCATTTGCAATATTTGTTTTTGTTGTTGCATTAACAACAGCTTTTATAACATTATCACAAGCTAAATCTACTGCTGATTCTGTATTTTATTATACTGATAAAACAAATTTTCAAACATTATATACTACTGGAAATAATATAGTTGGAACAGATACTGTAATTGCAACACTATTTAGATATTATAAAGAATCATTATCTATAACAATAAAAGATAAAAATGGTAAGATAGTGGCTGTTTTTGATACTGCAATAGAAAAAAATTGTCCATGGAGAGTTAGTAATACAGAAACAATAGCAAGAATTAAAGAATTTATAACAGGTGAAAATGTATCAGCTAAATCTGATTTTTATAATTCTTTTGACTATACAGATGAGAATAATTTTCAAAATGGTATATTAAAAACTACAACATATGGAGCTACACAATCGTTAAAGGCTTTATGTGATGGGGATTTGAATAATGCAAAATTTACAGAAACTTTTGTAGAAACAGTTTCTGATGGTATTTATTATACTCCAGAGCATTATGGGTTACAGGATGATGGTTCGACTATTCAGATAACTCCAGGAACCAAAAAAGTATATATAACATTCAAATTAAATCCATAAAATGTATGATGGCGGGCAAAGTCTTGCCCGCTTGAATAATTAATAATGAATAATTTTAAATTATTTATTATTAATTATTCATAAATACTAGAAATTATGTAATCTCTGTGCTATAATAATTACGGATGTAGAAAAAAATAATGGAGGTAAAATTATGGGAGACTCAACTGTAACAATTATTGCAATTTTTTTAGCAGTAGTTTTAATGTTTCTTGTACCTTTAATTTCTGTAACAGAAAGAGGAGATGATATATCTCAAACTGTAGTACAATCTGCATTAGCAACATTTGTTAATGAGGCTGCAACAAATGGATATATTTCACAAGAAAGTTATGATACTTTATGTAGTACCTTAGGGGCAACAGGTAATACATATGATGTAATATTAGAAGTTCAAAAACTAGATGAAAATCCAGGTAAAAAAGCAACAGTTACATCTGCAGATTTAATAGGAGAAAATGTTGATTATTCTGTATATACAAGTACAATATTAGCAACAATGTCAGGTGCAGAAGGAAAATACATATTAAAACAAGGAGATAAAGTTATTGCTACAGCAAATAATACAAATACAACATTAGCACAGTTATTTAGAAACTTTATGTATAAAATTACAGGTAATGAAAATGCAATTTCAGCAAGTGCAAGTGCTATGTCAACAAGAAACGGAAACTAGAAGCTAAAATATAGGGGGCTGAAGAGAAAAATATAAAATGGAGGACGTATTAATTGACAAATTAAAATTAAAAAAAATGTCAATTAATGCGTCCTTTAAAAAATATATAACTAAACATAATAATATCGGTATACAAAATTAATTATGCAAACCAAATAAAATTTGTAGGGGCGATTTTAATTGTCTGATGCAAACCAAATAAAATTTGTACGGGTAATTTTAATTGCCTGATGCAAACCAAATAAAATTTGTAGGGGCGATTTTAATTGCCTGATGAAAACCAAATAAAATTTGCACGGATAATTTTAATCGCCTGATGAAAACCAAATAAAATTTGTAGGGGCGATTTTAATCACCTGATGAAAACCAAATAAAATTTGTAGGGGCGATTTTAATCGCCCGATGCAAACCAAATAAAATTTGTAGGGGCGATTTTAATCGCCCGCAATAAAAAGGAGACACAAATGAAATTACAAAATTTATCAATAATATTTATAGTTATAATGGTTCCAATAATGTTAATTGTTTCATATTATATTGGATTACAAATTGATACAATAAACAAACAAACTGCATATGATACCAAATTACAAGAAGCTGCTGGTGAAGCAATATCTGCATTAGAAATAAATACGGTAGAATGGAATTCGGACTATTCAAATTTAGCAGATTCAAAAAGAAGAGATGTACAAGCATCAATAAATACTTTTATATCATCAATGGCAAATAAAATGGGAGTAGCCGGAAGTGTAAAAGAATACACTTTAGCATATATACCTGCAATTGCCTATACTTTATATGATGGTTATTATGTTTATGCAAATACAAAAACAACAGAAGTTAGTAAAACAGATCAAGGGGTTGCAACTAAAACAGCTACTGGTCAACTTGAGTATAGGGCTGAAACATACGAACACCAATTACAAGCATTTACACCATATTCAGAAACATTAACAAGTGGTAATCATTATATAACAATAAACTATACTTTTGATAATTTTGTTAGAGTATATGGATTAATCAACAATGAAGCAATCGATAACGAGGGATATTTAACTCCAACAGATAATATATCTATAGCATATGATGAAGCAAATAACAAATTAACAAATGTTGAGTATAATAGTTACAATTTATTAAATGGAGAGAGTTTAACTGAAAATATATATGAAGGAGGTTTAATTTCTTCTTATAATTATATTTATGACAGTAATAATACAAAATATTATTATGATGCTGGAAATGGTTTTTTTTATTTAGATTCATATAATAATAAAGTTTATGTAAGTGCATTATCTAAAGAAAAGTATAAAAAAATTATTGAGGTTGTTAAAGATGGTAGTGGTGACTATAAGATAATAAAATATTATCAAAGACTAACTGAAAATCCAGATGATGGTAATCGATATACTGTATATGATGGAGATGGAAATAATATTGATGACAAAACAACTGAATATAATGATTTAATTACAGTAGATTATTCTGGAAGAAATTATTGTTTGGAATCATATGCTTTTACTACTTGGTTTAATGATAAGATTGCGCAAAAAGATTGGAATAGTAATATTATAGAGGGATATAAAGATAATGGAGATCCAATATATTTATCTATTATAAATGATTGCTTTAAAATAAATACTTCCAATAATCCTGATCCAGAAACTGGAGATACATATTATAATTCTGAATTTACAAAACATAAATTACAGGTAATGCAGATATCAATAGAGAATAATTTAAAAAGAGTTGTAGCAGATGCAAATGCATATTTAAATGATGCAACTTATGAATATAGATTACCTGAACTTAATGCAAATGATTGGAATAAACTATTAAGTCAGGTTTCAATTATTGGATTTTTACAAGGTGTTCCAATTGGATTAAAATACTATAATAATTATGCAATAGCATCAAGTACAACAAATAACGAATACGTAGATCCAACACAAATTTATTTAAGTTCAGATGATGATATTTATTATCATAAAAGAAGATGTAGTGAATTGATTTCAGGTAATGTAACAGGGTATAAAAGTACAGACTATGTAATTAGAAGCGAAGGAGAAAATGCAAATTATTATAAACATGCAGGAGTAAATTATTCGCAACTTGCGTGTTATGCATGTTTAGTTGATCAAAATAAAGATTCATTAACTGGAAATGCATATGAACTACAATATTATACTGCACTTGCAAGAGAAAGATATGTGGCACAAACACAAATAACACCTAATATTGTTATTGCAGTAGACCCAAGTCCTGTTGGTCCAGTTCCAGATCCAGTTCCAGATCCAGTTCCAGTTCCAGACCCTGTTGAGGTTGGTATTAGCGTAGCTGCAATAGCCTATGCAGACGGAAGTGGTAATGATAGAGATAATGCAGCTTTAACAATTGATGGAAATCTTAATATGGCAACACAAAGAGGGGTACGCATTACAGCACCTGCAGGTACTAAAGTGTATAAAGATGGAAGTGTGACAGCATTATATACATTTACGGATTCTTCAACATCTTATGATGATTTATATGGTTCAGGATTGGATTTTGGAGAAATACATACATATAAATTTGACGATGAAGCTGATACAGAAATAACTGTACGCGATTGGACTATTGCATGTGAAAATGATTTAATAAAATTTAGAGATTCATATGTTAATAATGGAAATTTAAACGAATTACCAAGTACAGTAGATGTTATTAATGATTTTGATGTTTATGGTTATAATTTTACAGTGTTAATTGGAAATGAAACAAATAAATTTAATAAAACTTTTGATGGAAATAGTCATAAAATATTGTTTAAAGGAATTGGATATACAGAATATAATAGTGTGGGATTGTTTGCATATAATAAAGGAACTATTAAAAACCTAAATGTGAATGCAAATACACTATCAGTTGGAAATGTTGGAGGAATTGTTTCATATAATGAAGGAACTATAGAAAAGACAACATATTCTGGAAAAATAATAAATTATTCATTAAGTATTGATTTAAATAAAACAACCAATAATAGAGGAACTGGTGGAATTGTTGGATTTAATGCTTCTGGAGGAATAATTACCAAATGTACTAATAATGCATATATAGGATGTATTGCAAATGGAGGAGGAATTGCTGGTGTAAATGTAGGTGGAACAATATCATATTGTATAAATAATGGAGAAATTGATTGTGATAATTTTGGAAATTCATATAATAGAATAGGTGGTATTTGTGGAGTTCAAGGTGGAACCGGAAAAGTATTGATAAGTTCAACAATTTGGCAAATGTTAGTTAATAATCAAGATGTAGTTACGGAAAAAGAAATTGGAATTATAACCAATTGTGCTAATACAGGAAGTATTATAGGTAATTATGTATATCAAAATATTTTTGCAGATTCAGCAGATCATTCACAAATAGGAATTGGAGGAATTGTTGGAGTATGTGATGATATTCCTGTTGTTTCAGATGTGACGGATGAAAATTATGGAAAACTTGTAACTTGGATAAGACAAAGAGCTGCTAAAGCAGATACATTTACTGAAAACTTTAATATTGGTATGTGGGAAGTAACTAATTGTTATAGTTCTGGAATAGTAAATGGTGGAAAAATAAATGACGAAACAGATGGAGATAACATTGTAACAAAAACTGCTACTTTTAATCCATCTGTAGGTGGAATACTTGGATATAATTATACAAATAAGCAGATGAAAGATGCTGTAAGCGAGTGCTATTATAAGACTCACACTGTAAATTTTATACAAGAAGAAGTAACGTTATGGCCTTTTTGGTGGGCAAAACGTAAACGTAATACAGATGATGGTGGTATTAATGGACTGGATAGACCATTGGCTTTTTCAGCACTACTAGGAATTTATGCTGTTGGACATGACACTAATACATCAAATGGTATACAATCAATACGAAATTATATAAATTCATATTAATAAAATTAAAAAAGGTGGACAATATTGTCCACCCAAAAAAGAGGAAATAATATGCAAAAAATAATAGTAGATGAAAAATATAATAATAAAAAATTAGATGTTTTTTTATATGGTAAATTTAATGGACTAACTAAAAATACCTTATATAAAGCTTTAAGAAAAAAGGATATTAGAATTAATAATATAAAAACAAATGAAAATTGTTCAGTACATACTGGAGATGAAATTTTAATATATATAACAGATGAATTTTTATATAAAACTGTATCAATAGAAAAAATTTATGAAGATGAAAACATTTTAATTGTTAGTAAACCAGAAAATTTAGAAGTGGTTAGTAATAATATAGAAGATAAAACACTTACAACTATTTTAAATAATGGGAATGAATATCCCATGCCTTGCCATAGGATAGATAGAAATACAAAAGGATTAGTTTTATTTGCTAAAAATAAAGAAGCATTAGAAATTTTGCTAAATAAATTTAAGAATAGGGAAATAGAAAAGCATTATTTTTGTAAAGTATATGGTATTCCAAATGAAAAAAAGAAATTATTAACTGCATATTTATTTAAAGATAAAAAGAAATCTATGGTATATATTAGCAATGAAAGTAAAATAGGATATCAAAAAATTATTACAGAATATAATGTAATATCTACAGATAAAAAATTAAACATTTCAAATTTAGATGTTATATTGCATACAGGAAAAACACATCAAATTCGTGCACATTTGGCATATATAGGTTATCCAATTATAGGAGACCGGAAAATATGGTATGAATGATGTAAACAAAAAATTTAATAAAAAAACACAAGAATTATATAGTTATAAATTAAAATTCAATTTTAAAACTGAAGCAGGTATTTTAAACTATTTAAATGATAAAGAAATAAAAATCAAAATAACATAAACAATAAAAAAACAAACGTAGGGGCGATTTT
>DCHW01000041.1:35832-47004 GCA_002314935.1 Clostridiales bacterium UBA1742
TCGCCAGCAATCAAAATAACATAAACAATAAAAAAACAAACGTAGGGGCGATTTTAATCGCCCGCAATGGGGGCAGAAAGGAGAAAAATGAATAAAAATCTGCCCACAAGGAAAAAAATAAGACTAGACAATTATGATTATTCAGAAGAAAACATGTATTTTATTACAATATGTGTAAAAGATAGGATAGAAATATTAGGAAAAATAAAAAATGATAATATGGTATTAACAAAAAAAGGGAATATTGTAAAACAAAATGTACATAAACTAGAAAATTTATATAACAATATTTTAATAGATGAATATGTAATAATGCCAAACCATTTGCATATTTTATTATTAATAAATTATAAAAATGGAGTAACAATTTCAAGAATAATTAAACACTTGAAGTCAAATATTACAAGAGAAATTGGAACTTTAATATGGCAGAAATCATTTTATGAGCATATTGTTAGAAATAAAAGAGAATACTTAAAAATAAAAGAATATATAAATAATAATATAGTAAATTGGAGAAAAGATAAATATTTTTAGGCGGGCGATTAAAATCGCCCCTACAAATTATTCTATATATAATTTTAAATTTTATACAAATTATTCCAGATATAATTTAAAGAATTTTATTCAAATTATTATTAGGATTATTATTTTAAGCAATTTTGTTGCATTTTAAAAATATATATGATACAATAAAAAACGATTTCAAATCGGAGGTAAAAAAATGGGTGCAATAAAAACAATCTTAACAATAATTTATGTAATAGTATGTTTAATATTAATAGTTATAGCTTTAATGCAATCTAAGGAAGATGAAGGAGCATCTGGAACTATAGTTGGATCTTCTAGTTCATCTAGTTTTTATGAACAAAATAAAGGTAGAACTAAAGAAGGTAAATTAAAGAAATGGACAATTATATTAGGTGTTGCATTTGCAATATTAACATTAATATTAGGAATTTTATATATGTTATAAATTTGTTCCTCTAATAATTACTATAATATTAGGGATTAATAAAGAAAGAGTGGAGACCAGAATAACGCATATTCCGGCCACTCTTATTTTTGTGCTCTTTTACTTCAAAAATTCCATAACTTAAAGTTTTAATAAAAATTATAATAGATAAAATTAGTACTATAATATACATAGAAACTCCTTTTATTATATTTTAGTAAATAGTTGGCCCGCTTGTACAATAGAATTTACTTCCACTTTAAAGAATGAATTTTCATAATTAGAAAGCCAATCTGAATCGCCCCATTTTGTCCAAGTAGAATATTTTTTTACAGCTAGATTACCAAAATCAAATATATCTGATCTAAATTCTTTAGATGTTTTATAAAGACATTCTAAAATATTTTCTTCTAGATATGTGTTAAGATATTCTTGAATTACTTCTAAATTTTCATTATTAGAATAATCTAAATTTTCATCCATAGATAAAATATTTGCCGTTAAATAAATGGTACTAGATATAAATGGTGTATTGTTTATAAATTCTACACAATTTTTTGTATTTTTAGCAAGTGTAAGAGATACTGTTAATGTAAAACCTTCCTGGAATGGACTTGGAATTGTAATAGTACAGCTATCTAAATCATTTGTAATTATTAAATGACTTAGTGTTTCAGATCCATTTAATTCACCTACTAGTTTATCTCCTCTAAATACTGCTAGTCCCATATTTTCAATTCCAACATTACTTTCAATTGGTGTTTCGCCAGCTGTGTAAGAACCTTCTATATTGTATAAAGCTAAGTCTTTATCATTATTATGAGTATTATTCGTATTTATTGCACCAAGTATTGCATGAGCCTGAGAAGATGTGCTTAATAAATCATAATAAAATTTACTTAATGTTATATTTTCAGAATATCCAGTGTATTCACTAGAGTTTAAAATTAGTTCATAATATCTTGCAGAAACACTTTCTAATGTGGGTTCTGAATTTTTTAAAAATTCAGATGCATTGCATTTACTTATTAATATATTACAATCTGGGCGTAGTTCTACATTATTAACTATTGTATATAAATATTCAGATAATCCCTCATAAGCAAGTTCTTCGGATATAACAATAGCTTTGCAATGGGATAAATTTACTTTTTTACTTATATAACTATTAATTAAATTTATTCCAGAATCTATACTTGCACATTCGACAGTTTCCAAAACTGAATTACTGGATTGTGATGAATTAGATTTATTAGAAGAGCTATTGTTTAATATGGCAACTTGCAGAGTCAATTTTAATGTATTACCGTTCGCCTTTATCAATTCCGCATTGCAACTGCATAGGCAAAAGTTTCTAAATTTGCAGAACTAAAACATCCTGTTAAGTTAACAAGACAAATAACTAATATAATTAAAATCGAAATAAGTTTTTTAGTTTTCATATTTAAATTTCCTTTGCTTTAAATAAGCTAAAATTAAAATAAGTGGACTTATAATAAATACAAGTATAAGTATAAGATACTTAAAAATAACATTTTGAATATATTTTATTTGAGCTATATTTTCTATATATAAAGCTAAACTAAATATAAAAATTGAAAAAGGATAGCACATATAAGTATAATCTTTTATATTTGTTAGTTTTTTAAATATATTACATATAAAAAATAATGAAATACTTAGTAAAGAAGTTAAGCTATATATCCATATAAAAATAAATAATGCATCTATTCTTTGAAAAAATCTACCAAATTCAATAAGTCTTGCTATTAAGTAGATGGATAGCATTTCCTCTGTAAATGTTATAAATGGAAATAACATTAGTAAGCAAATAATACTAGATAATAAATAGATTGCTGAAATTATTATTGAACTTATGGCTACTTTTTTAAATTCATTAGGATTTTGCATAAGTGGAATTAAAAAATACAAATATGCAAAACATGTAAAAGAAAATATATTAAATATTCCTATTAAAAAGGTTTCATTAAATCCTTGACCTAAAATTGGAAAAATTCTTTGTGGGTCATATGAGGCAATTGTTGAAAAAATTAGAACAAGAATACTAAAAATAAAAATAGGTATAAAAATTAAGTTAGTTCTAGAAATTACTTTAATTCCATATCTACAAACTATAGTAGCAGGAATTATAAAAAATAGTAAAACATATGCAAGAGGAATATCTGTAAAATATATTATTTTTAAGCTGTTTGACATATAGCGTAATAATATTCCTGAAAAGAAAATGAAAAAACTAATATATAATATTCCAATAATAATTTTAAAAAAATTTCCACCTAAAAATTTAGATATATCCAAAAGATCAGATGAACCAAATGGTTTAAATAATTTACAAATAAGTTTGCAAAAAAGTAAAGCTAAAAAGCTTATATATATTACATTTACCCAAGAAGAGGTGCCGGTTGAAAGTAATAAGGTATTTGGCAAATTTAAAATTATTTGATTTAAAATTACTATAGTAATTAATCCTATGGCTTCATATTTACTTATTTTTTGTAAGGTATCCACGATTATTTATCCTTTCTTATATTTCCATTTCATGCTTATTTTCTCTTGAGCTTTTTGTTTTTTAGTATTTAAAAAATGTGCACGGTTTTCACGTTTCCATATAGGTGGTAAAAAATAAGATGTATCTGTTTCGGAATTAGTAATTGGAAAATAAGGTGCTAAATATGAAACACCAAATGATTTTAAATTTGCTAGTATTCCGAAGCTCTATAAAAATTCCTGCAGAAAGTCCAAGGAAACCTGCTAGAAATCCAAGCAATGTATATATAAAACGTAAAATTCTTAATGCAAAACTAAGGGAAAAATCAGGTATAGCAAAAGATGAAATTCCTGTTATGGCAACAATAATAATCAAAATTGGACTAACTAAGTTTGCACTAACAGCAGATTCTCCGAAGAATAAGGGCTCCAACAATTCCTATTGTTGGACCAATTGGAGTGGGGACTCTTAAACCAGCCTCACGTATTAATTCAAAAGAGATTTCCATTAGAAATATTTCAAAGATAATAGGAAAAGGTACAGTGTTTCTAGAAGCGGCTATGGTAAACAATAATTCTGTTGGTAATAATTCTGTGTGATATGTGGTAATAGCAATATAAATTCCTGGTAGAAATAATGTTATAATAAATGCTAAAATACGTATTATTTTTAACAAATTAGAATATTGAAATTTTAAATTCAAATCTTCAGGTGATGATAAAAAATCAATTAAAACTCCGGGCATAATAAGAGCGTAGGGACTTCCGTTTACTAAAACGACAACTCTTCCTTCTAGTAGATGATTAGTGGCTTTATCTGGTCTTTCGGTTGCAATTATTTGCGGGAAAAGTGCTAACGAATCATCTTGAATGAGTTGCTCTAATTGTCCAGATGAAATTATACTATCAACTTCTATATTTTGTAATCTGTATTTAATTTCTTGTACTAAACTTGAATTGGCAATATTTTTCATGTAACAAATTGCAATTTTGGTTTTGCTTATTTTACCAACACAAGAATTTTCTATTACTAAATTTTCATTATTTATTATTCTTCTAAGCATAGAAGTGTTTGTCCTAATTTTTTCAACAAAAGCTTCTTGAGATCCTCTTACAACAATTTCGTTTTGAGGTGAAGAAATATTTCTGGAAGCATATCCTTTTACATCTAAACTAAATCCAGTATTTAATGTATCTACAATTAACACACATTCACCAACATTTATACTTGAAATTAGTTCTTTAAAAGAGTTTGCTTTTTTAATACTATTTTGTGGTATTAATGAGTTATATATATAATCTTCTAAATTAAATTTTTTTATTTTTTTTATGGTAATGTTATTTGTTATAACAGTAGAAATAGGTTTGGATGTAGATGGATTTTTACTCATAAGTGGACGTAAAATAAAATTGTTAATAATTTCTGAATCAACCATTCCATCTATAAAAATTAAACATGCTTTATATTCTTTACCTTTGGCACATAAATTGAATTCTCTTACTATAATGTCACTGTTTATAGTAGTACTATATTTGTCTTTTATATATTCTAAATTGACATCTAGGCTTGTATACAAAATAGGATTATTATTGTTATCTTTTACAGGAATAGAAAAAGTTTCTGCTAAAGAAAAATTATGAGTTTTTATTGGTTCATTATATAAAAATATTTTATTAATTAATTTTTTAAAATTTTCCATACATATAATTTTTCCTGAAAAAAATATAAATATGCAAAAAAATGTAGTAATTATTAATTTTTATAATTACTACATTTTTTAGAATTAATTTTTTTTGCAATTTGATGGATCTTTACATGGATCAAAATCACAATTTAATTTTTCACCTTTTAAACATTTTTCAATTTTTTTACATTCTGCACAAATTTTTACATGTTTTACATGATCCACCCAAATCTGTAAAGAATATTCTTTATCAGGACAAAGAGGACCAAAAACAAATTCACCTTGTTTATCACTAAAAGTATGTGAAACAGGTCTTAATTCTTCACCACCAAAGGTATTGCAAACTTCAACAAGTTTTACTGCAGCATTTGAAACAGGATTACCATTACAATCTTTTATAACTCCATAAATTAAATCTCTGTGGTCTTCCGGAAGGTTTATTTCTAAATCATATTGAGTACCTTTTTCTATAAAACCATCAATTTTTAAATTTTTTGTTGGATATTTCTTATCAAAATCCATTAGAATCATTCCTTTTTTAAAATATGATGTAGATACAGTTATACTAAATTAACATCTACAATATATATTATGAAAGCTGTTGACAAAAAGTGATATAAAATTTAAAATATAAATGTGAAAAAAGGAGTTGATTTATGAATGAAAGCAATAAAATTATTAATTTTTGCAATTATTGGAGTTTTAGTAATAGGTGCTGTAATAGTTACACTAATTTATTTTTATACAGATACATTTAAACCAACTCAAGAAATTTTTTATAAATATGTTTCAGAAGATAATGCAGCTACAATTATAGATACTAAACTTTTGGAACAATTAATAACGAATATTAGAGTAACAGAAAATGAACAAGATATTAATCTTGGTATTAGTGCAGAATTAAAAGATGATATTGTAGTAGAAAATCAAACTGTAAATTTTCATAATAAAATAGATATTCCTAATAAAATGATAGAAAGTACAATAACACTAGGAAATAACAATAATGAAGAATTGTTTAAATTTAATATTGTAAGAAATAATAATCTTTATGGTGTTTTAATAAATGATATTATGAAACGGATATTATTCAGTTGAAAATAGTAATTTAAAAAAATTTGCAATGAATTTAGGATTAGACCAAACAAAAGTAAAAAATAAAATAAAAATTGATACACATGAAAATGATATAATCAATGTATGTTCTAATATAGAAGAAAGTGCAAGAGAATTATATAATTTATTAAAGAATAATGCATCCAAAAAAAGTTATTCTAAAATTGGTAAAGCTGAAATTACAGTAAATGGTGAAAAAACAGAAGCTACCTGTTATGAATTAGCATTAAAAAATGATGATATAAGAAAAATATTATCAAAAGCTGAAAGTGAATATCTTTCTTATGCAAATTTATATGTAAATAATATAAGTCAAGATGCAATATTAGAATTTTCAGTAAAAATGTATTTAAAAGAAAAACAATTATTAAAAGGTGAAATAGTTTTCCAGGTTACATATAATGGAGCTGTAGATACTTATAAAATAGAAAAAGAAGCAAACAATTTAAAAATTACATTAAAGCAACCAGATAAATATAATTATTTAGAAGCTAATATTACTAAAAAAGGTAATATAGATTCAAATGAAATTACATATATAGGAACAATATCAATTGATTCTGAGGATATAAACATTAAAATGGATTTGGATTTTGATGCTAATTTTAAATTTGATCAAGATCTTGAGATAGAAAAAATGACTGAGGAAAATAGTGTTGTTTTAAATGAAATTGAAGGTACAAAAATATTAAATATTTTAAAAGTTATTATGAAAAAAATAAATGATATTGATGGGATTGATGAATCATTATTAAATGCAATTTCAGAGTTAACACTAAAAAAAGATTTGATTCAATTATCTTCTAAAATTAGCAATATGGCTGCACAAGAAGAAAAAATTATAGAAGCAGATAGTTTTAATAAAAGATTTAATGAATATGAAGGAAGAATAAACGGAGCAAATGTTAAATCTTTAATGACTGTAGTACGGTACAAGTAATTTGACAGGAGATATGAAGGTTGCAATAATATATAATCAACAAGATAGTGATGAAAACACTGTAATAGAATCAGTAGATTCTTCAAAACAATATAATATATCTTTTAACTATGATGATTCTGGTTATATTAATGGTATAAAAATAGATGAACAATAGTAAAAGAAAATAAGGTGGGTATACAAAATGTATTTAAAAAAACTAGAATTACATGGTTTTAAATCTTTTGCAGATAAAACTACATTAGAATTTATGCCAGGAATAACAACTGTTATAGGACCAAACGGGTCAGGAAAAAGTAATATTTCAGATAGTATTAGATGGGTATTAGGAGAGCAAAGTATAAAGTCCTTAAGGGGTGCAAAATCTGAGGACGTTATTTTTGCTGGAACTCAAAATAGAAAATCTTTAGGGTTTGCAGAGGCATCTATTGTAATAGATAATACAGATGGAAAATTGCCAATTGAATATTCTGAAGTAACTGTTACAAGAAGATTATATAGAAATGGTGAATCAGGTTATTTTATAAATAAAACAGCTTGTAGACTAAAAGATATTTTAGAATTGTTTATGGATACTGGTATAGGTAAAGACCGGATATTCAATAATTGGACAAGGAAAAATTGATGAAATATTAAGCAATAAATCTGAAGATAGAAGAGGAATTTTTGAAGAAGCGGCAGGAATTGTAAAATATAGATCAAGAAAAATGGATTCAGAAAAAAAACTAGAACAGACTAAACTTAATTTATTAAGAATAAATGATATTTTAGCAGAAATTGAAGCTAATATTGAGCCTCTTAAAACAAGTTCAGAAAAAGCAAAAAAGTTTTTAGATTTAAGGGAAGAATTGAAATCAATTGAGATTGGTTTGTTTTTGTATAATATAGAAAACTATAAAGTAAAATTAAATGAGATTTTAAAAGATGTTGATATATTAAATAGTCAATCAAATGACGAAGAACAAAAACTATCTGAATTACAAAATTTAAAAACAACTTTAAAAGAAGAAATAGATAATTTAAATTTAAAAATAGAAGATGTTCAAAATTTAGGATTTGAAAGTACAAATAAAATTGAAAAAATAAATTCTGATATAAATGTTGCAACAGAAAGAATTACAAATAACAAAGAAAATTTTGAAAGATATTTAAAAGAAAGTGAAGAATTAAAACTTAAAATTCAAGAATTAACAGAGGAGAAAGAACAAAGAATTTCTAAAAAAGACAATCTTTCTTTAAATAAAGAAAAATATGAAAAAGAATTAGAAGAAAAAGAAAAAGAACTAGAAAAAATAAGTAAAAAACTTTCTAGTGAGGAAACAGAAATTGAAGCTAAAAAGAAAATTGTACAAGAAAATATTGATTTAAAATATGAAAAATCAACAGATATAAATACACAAGATGTTAATTATGAAAATTTGTCAAAAAGAGAAAAAACAGTAAAAAATGAAATATCAGATACAATATCTGAATTAGATAGAACTAGACTTGTTAAGGAAGATATTTCAAAAGCATTTTATGAAATTGAATCTAAAAAAGCAGATGTATTAAAAAAAATAGAAAAAATTAATAGTTCAAAAGAAGAAGTAAGTTCAAAGATAAAAGTTTATGAAGATGAAATTAATAAATTAGAGACAAATCAAAGAATTACAGATTCAAAATTGAAATTCTTAAAAGAAATGGAAAGAGAAAAAGAGGGATATTCTAAGACTGTAAAAACTCTTTTATTAGATTGCGAAAAAGAAAATATATTAAATAAGGGAATGCATGGTGTACTTGCAAATTTAATTGCAGTTCCAAAGGAGTATGAAACGGCAATAGAAATTGCTTTAGGCGCAACTATGCAAAATATTGTTACAGATACTGAAGAAGATGCAAAAAAATTAATAGAACATTTAAGAAAAAATAATTTAGGAAGAGCATCATTTTTGCCAATATCATCTGTAAAGGGCAAAAAAGTAGATAAACTAATAAAAAACAATTTAGGTGGTGTTATAGGAGTTGCCTCTGAATTGATTAAAGTAGATAAAAAATATGAAGGCGTAATTTTAAATTTATTGGGAAGAACTGTAGTTGTAGATAATATGGATACCGCTATAATTCTTGCAAGACAAAACAGTTATAGCTTTAGAGTTGTTACTTTAAAAGGTGATATTATTAATCCAAGTGGAGCTATTTCAGGTGGATCTACTACAACAAAAACAACTAATATATTAGGAAGAACAGCTCAAATAGAAATGTTGGAAAAAGAATTAAAAGAAATTAATAGCAAAATAGAAAAAATAAAAAAAGAAAAGCAAAATTATGAATCTAGTATAGAAGATGTACTGGAAGAAGCTATGTCATTAGATCGTGCTATACAAGAAATTGAAATTACATATGCAACAGAAAATCAAAGAGTTATTTCTATAGAAGAAAATATTTCTAATCTTGAAAAAAGACTACAAAATTTTAAAAATGAATTAAGTAATATAGAAAATTCAAAAAAAGAGAATAGAGAAAACAAACTGAATTTAGAAAAAGAAGTTGAAGAATTAGATAGTAAAAATGAAGAACTAAATGTAATAATAAATGAGTTTGCATTAAAAAATAAAGATAATCAAAAATATATTGATGATTTAAACTTTGATATTACAAATTTAAAAATATCAGTAAGCTCATTTGAAGAAAGTAATATTTCAATAGAAGAAATGATTCAAAGAATTGATCAGGATATTCAAAATAGTAATTTAAGTATAGAAAATAAACTTAAACAAAGAGAAAAAATCGAAGAAGATAATAAAATATTAGAAGAGCAAATAAAAAATTTAAACTTGGAAATTGAGAATATTAAAAATGAAGTTGCGAATACAGGAAATAAGGTTGAAGAACTAAAAGCAGAAAGAATTGAAAAAAACAATGCATTAAATGAAGCTGAACAAAAAACAACAGGTCAATTTAAATTAATAGAAGATTTAAAAAACCAAATTTCAAAAAGTGATGTTAAGAAAACAAAAATTGAATTTGAATTAGAACAAATAATAAATAAAATGTGGGATGATTATGAGATTACTCCTAATAATGCAGAAAAGGAATATAAAAAACCAGAAAATGTTGCTGCAACAACTAAACAAGTAAAAATATTAAGAGATAAAATAAAAGAATTAGGAAGTATAAATATTGATTCTATAGAAGAATACAAACAAACAAAACAAAGATATGATTTTATGTGTGAAGAGCGTTTGGATTTAGAAAACTCAAGTGCAAATTTGAAAAAAATCATTCAAGATATGACTAAAATAATGAAGGAACAATTTGCAAAACAATTTAATGTTATTAATAAAAATTTTGGAGAAGTATTTACAGAACTATTTGGTGGAGGAAAAGCTGAACTTAAGCTAACTGATGAAGAGAATATATTAGAATGTGGAATAGATATAGAGGCTCAGCCACCAGGGAAAAAACTTCAAAATATGACATTACTATCTGGTGGAGAAAAAGCGTTTACAGCAATCGCCCTATTGTTTGCAATATTAAAAATTAATCCTGCGCCATTCTGTGTGCTAGATGAAATTGAAGCAGCACTTGATGATGTTAATGTATATAGATTTGCAGATTATCTAAAGAAATTTACAGAGCATACTCAATTTTTAGTAATAACACATAGAAAAGGAACAATGGAAGCTGCAGATACAGTTTATGGAATAACAATGGAAGAAAATGGAATATCAAAATTACTTTCTATGAAATTAAAAAAATAATTATGTCAATGATTTTGGGAAATTTCACTGTAAAATAGCGTTATTTTATTAGCAAAAAATTCACCCATATGTAATCTCTAAGTTAATCCGCTCGCCACGGAGGCAGGATCAAGATTTGATTTTTTAGGTATAAAATTCAATATTAGAGAATGTAGGGGCGATTTTAATCGCCCGATAAAACATTTTATTAAATTTTATATTTATTTTTATGATTTATATAACATTAAT
>DCHW01000027.1 GCA_002314935.1 Clostridiales bacterium UBA1742
CAATCATCATATTTAATTTTGTTTTGATGATTGCGACACCAAGGTTTACAAAAAACATTATTAAAAATTTAAAATATGCCTTGGGAACATTCGATTTAAAAAAATAATATTTTAATATTTATGTGTTTCTTTATAAATAACAAAAACACCATATTTAAATACATTTTGCATACGCAAAAAATACATAAATATAGTGTTTACATTTATTCTTTTTTATATTTATTAAATTATATTGTGTGTGTGTGTGTGTGTGTTACAGCCCCAACGGTTTTAGCTGTCATTTAATTTCACCTCATTTTTCTTTTGTTTTTACTTTACTATTTTATATGAATAAATTTTACTTGTAAATGTTTTTATCTAATTTTTTATTGAAATATTTTAAATTTAATATTTTTTTGGGCGATTAAAATCGCCCATTTTTAAATTTATATCTATTTTCGTAATTTTAATCACATAAATTTCTTGCCATTTGTATTCCTGAGCATGATGCCATCATTAATCCTCTTGTCATTCCACCACCATCTCCAATTGAATATAATCCTTTAATATTTGTTTCAAATTGTTCGTTTATAATTACTTTATTACTATAGAATTTTATTTCTGGTGCATATAGCAAGTTATCTGGATTTCCAAATCCTTCTACTACTTTATCTATTGCTCTTATAAAATCTAAAATACTTACCATTGTTCTATATCCTAATGCAAATGTTATATCTCCTGCTACTGCTGATTTAAGTGTTGGAACTACACTGTTATTTTCTAATTCATAATCCCAAGTTCTTTTGCCTCTGTAAATATCTCCAAGTCTTTGAACTACTATATTTCCAGCTCCTAAATCATTTAAATTTTGAGCTACATTACGTCCATATTCTATTGGTTTATTAAATGGATGTGTAAAATGATGTGATACAAGTATTGCTAAATTTGTATTTGTACTCTTTCTTTCTTTATATGAATGTCCATTAACTAAAGTTAAATTGTTATCATACACTTCTGCAGAAACAAATCCACTTGGGTTTTGGCAAAAAGTTCTTACTTTATCCCTAAAAGGTCCAACTCTTCCAACAAATTTTGCTTCATACATATATTTATTTACATTTTTCATTACTTCATCAGGTAACTCATATCTTACACCAATATCAACAATTCCTGTTTCTGTTTCTATTTTGTGTTTATTGCACATATCTACTAGCCAATTTGCACCTTTTCTTCCAACAGCTAAAACGACTTTATCAGCATATATTGTTTCTTCATAATTTATGCTTTCATCTTCTTCTAAATTTTCATCTATATATTTTGATGGAATTATTTTTACGCCTTTAATCGAACCATTTTCTACTATTAAATCTTTTACAGCTGTTTCAAACTTCATTTCTATTCCATTATCTTCTATGTATCTTTCTAGTCTTTCATATACTTCGTGGCTTTTTTCTGTTCCTAAATGTCTTATTGGAATATTAATTAATCTAATACCATCTTTTTCTGCTCTCTTAGAAATTTTTGCAATTTCATCTTGATATTCAGTACCTTCTAATTTTTTATCAGCTCCAAAATCTAAATAAATTTGATCTGTATAATCTATTAATTCTTTCGTTTTAGGAACGCCTATATATTTGTGTAGTATTCCACCAACATGAAGATCATCATCTTTTGGATCGTATAAAGATAACTTTCCATCTGAAAATGCACCTGCTCCAGAAAATCCATTTGTTATATGGCACATTGGTTTACAATGTACACATTTTTTTGTTTTTTCTATTGGGCAGTTTCTTTGTTCAACTCTTTTTCCTTGATCTATTAATAAAACTTTTTTATATTTATTTAATTTTATTAATTCATAAGCACAGAAAATAGAACTTGGTCCCATTCCTACTACTATAATATCGTATTTGTTTGACATAACAATCACTCCATTTAATATTTTAAAGCTAATTACAATTTATAGCAATTACGCTTCTTTCTCTTAAAACAGCAACAAAACTTCCACATAATATAACTCCCCATATTATAAAATATGATTTTGTTGCATCTGCTTTAACTTTTTCAAGCATTGAATCCATATCATCATTTCCAATTATCCTCGAATATAATTGATATGTTGTTGAATCTTCATATTCATTTATATTATTGTTTAAATTTATAATAAAATACACAATAGATATTAATGCAATAACTATGATAATCATTTTTAAATTAAAATTTAATTGCACTGCTCCATCTCTAGTAATACCATATTTTCTTATTACTTTCCTTGTATACCATCCTGCTGAAAATATTATTCCAAAAAATAATAATATAGACCTTAAAACTGTAAGTCCTGTCATTGAAATATCTGAAACTTGAGTTATTATATCAGTTATCCATAATAATATAAAAATTGTTACTAAATAATATGTTAAAAATTGTTTTGTTGCTTTTCCTACATTTTCCATAAATTTTTCTCCTTTGTTTACTATTTTTTATTTATTTGTAATTTCTTCTAAATTTAATAATTCTTCCCATCTTCTATCTACTTCTTCTTGGAATTCTTTAATCATCCATTCATTTCCTGGTTTAAACATATGTTTAAATCTTTTTTGTGGTTTTAAAAATTCTTCAATAGGTAGTTTGTTTTTCGGTTTATAATTTACTATATATTTTCCATCTATTACTTCAAATAGTGGCCAATAACATGTTTCAACTGCAAGTTTATTAATTTGCATTAAATCTTCTGTATTATATCCCCAACCTCTTGGACAAGGAGCTAATACATTTAAGAAAGCTGCACCTTTTGTATATATAGCTTTTTCTGATTTTTCATATAAATCTTTATAATTATTTAAAGCTATTGATTGAGCAACATATGGAATATGGTGATTAGCCATAATATTTGCTAAATCTTTTCTATTTTGCATTTTACCAGGAACAACTTTTCCTGCAGGACTTGTTGTAGTATCAGCAAATCTTGGTGTTGCTGAAGATCTTTGAATACCTGTATTCATGTATGCACCATTATCATAACATACATAAACCATATCTGTTCCTCTTTCCATTGCTCCAGATAAAGCTTGTAAACCTATATCATATGTTCCACCGTCTCCACCAAATGCAATAAATTTAGTTTCTTCATTTTCTGGAATTTTTCCACTTCTTTTTAATGCTTTATATGCAGCTTCAACCCCAGATGTATTTGCAGCACTACACTCAAATGCTGTATGTATAAAAGAATCTGTCCAAGCTGTATATGGATAAATAAATGTAGAAACTTCCATACATCCTGTTGCACAAGATATTACTGCATGATCTTCTGGTTTTAATGCTCTTAATACCATTCTTGCTACAGATGGTGCACCACATCCAGCACACATTCTATGTCCAGCTGTAAATCTTGATGGTTTTTCAGCTATTACTTGTTTTAAATTATATGCCATTTTTATTTACCCCCTTAATCCTAAATATCTATAAGGATCACTTACGTTTCCTGTTTTTGCTATTTCATCTAAATCTGTATATACTTTTTCTATATCTTTTGATGTTGTATCTCTTCCACCAATACCATATACATAGTTTACCATAGGTACTTGTTTTTGGTTTACATACATTGCAGATGTAACATCTTCAAACAAAGCTCCTCCAGCTGCATTTAGTGAATCTGCTTTATCTAATATTGCTACAGCTTTACAATTTTCTAAAGCTTTTGCAATTTCTTCTGCTGGGAATGGTCTAAATACTCTTATTTTTATAAGACCTGCTTTTATTCCTTGTGCTCTTAAATTATCAACAACAAATTTAGCTGTTCCAGCTGTAGAGTTCATACAAACAATTGCTGTTTCTGCATCTTCCATTTTATATTCTTCAAAGAAAGAATATTTTCTTCCTGTCATTTTTTCAAAATCTTCAGCTACTTCTAATATAACTTTTTTTGCATTTTTCATAGCTATAGCTTGTTGTGTTTTATGTTCAAAAAGATAAGCTTGTAAGTCCAATGGACCAATTGCTATTGGATTTTTCTTATTTAATAAATACTCTTCTGGTTTGTATTCTCCAACAAAAGCTTTTACTTTATCATCTTCAATTAATTCTATATTTTCTATTGAATGTGATGTTATAAATCCATCTTGACATACCATTAATGGAAGTTTTACGTCTTTGTGTTCGGCAATTCTATGTGCCATTATTAAATTATCGTATGCTTCTTGGTTATTTTCTGAAAATAACATAACCCAACCAGCATCTCTTACTCCCATTGCATCTGAATGATCATTGTGTATATTTAATGGTCCAGATACTGCTCTATTTACTAAGCTCATTACTATAGGAAGTCTTAAACTTGATGCAATATATATCATCTCCCACATTAATGACATTCCATTTGCAGATGTTGCAGTCATTGCTCTTGCTCCCGCAGCTTCTGCTGCTATTGTTGCAGACATAGCACTGTGTTCACTTTCTACTGCAACAAATTCTGTATTTACTTCTCCATTACTTACGAATGTTGAAAAATATTGTGGTATTTCTGTTGATGGTGTTATTGGGAATGCTGCTACTACATCTGGATTAATTTGTTTCATTGCAATAGCTGCAGCTTCATTACCACTTAAACGTTCTCTAATACTCATATTTTATCTTCCCTTCTATAATTACATTAATTTTTTATTCCATTGTAATTGCTCCAAAAGGACAAACCTTAGCACAAACTCCGCAGCCTTTACAATAGTCATAGTTAAAATCAGTTCTTTTTTGATCTTTTCCAACTGGAATGCTATCATCTGGACAAACAGGAAAACAAAGTCCACATTGTTTACATTTATCAGCATGATATACTGGTTTTGTACTTCTCCAGTCACCTGTTTTAAATTCTCTTGCATTTCCTGCTGTATATATATCTCCACCTGGTGTTAATTCATTCATAGGTGTTTTTGCATTTATATTCATTCTTAAAATCTCCTTTCTATATATACCTTTTACATAAAATTATATCTTTTCTACAGATTGTAAAGCTAATTCCAAAGCTTTCATATTTCCTTCTATAACTTCTGGTTTTTTAGCAAATTTATGTTTAAAAGATCCTTGCATATCATTTAAAAATGCTTCATCAGTCATTACATTGCTTACTTTTACTATTGCTGCAAGCATTGGTGTGTTTGGAAAATATCTTCCAAGTGCTTCCATAGATATTTTTCTTGCGTCTATTTTATATACTTCACCTTCATAACCTTTTAAGAATTTCTTTAATTCTTCTCCATCTTTAGTAGAATTAATAACAATAGCTCCTGTCTTTTTTAATCCTGCTGTTACATCTACACTCTCTAGCAAACTATCATCTACTACAACTACATAATCAGGTTCATAAATATTACTATGTATTGTAATTGGATTATTGCTTATTCTATTATAAGCTGTTATTGGTGCTCCCATTCTTTCTGGGCCATATTCAGGAAATCCTTGAATATATTTTCCAGTATTAAATGCAGCATCTGCTAAAAGTAATGATGCTGTTTTGGCACCTTGACCACCACGTCCATGCCATCTAATTTCAATTAAATTATCCATTATTTTTTCTTCCCTTCTTTAAAATTTAGCTTATGCCTTATAAAGTATATTTCTAAAGGACTTAAAAGTCAAGATTATACATGCTAAATTTTGTATTTTCCAATAATTTGAAAAAAATTTGTAAATATGTTATAATATATATGTCAGATGCCCATTAGGGCAAATTTTATAAAGAAAGGAGTGTCATATATGACACTCGTCAAAAAATTTTTTGTGCTGGCTTCAGCACTTACAGTTGGAGTATGTGGCATTGTTGCCACAATAGCCGGACTCGTTATTTTAGGCGAGTCATCTGATCCCAGCGTTTCCAACTGGGAAATCATCGGCCAGAAGGCCATTGCTGCAATCATTTTTGCAGTTTCGGCCGCAATAGGCCATTTAGCTTCCATTCCGGTAAGAAATTACTGGAATTGTAAAAAAGCCAAAGCTAAGGCCAAAGCTAAGGCCAAGGCCGAGGCAGCAGCTAATGCGAAAGCAAAAGCTGTGGAAATGGAGAAAGCTTGGGATCAAGTTCTTAAGGAACTTGATTCCATAAAGCAACTCTAAAATAAGAAGTGCGGGTGTGTCCAACAGTTTGGTCCCGCACTTCTTTTTTGTTTAATTTGAGTTTAGCACAAAAATATGATATAATTAATTGAATACTTTTGAAAGGAGTGTTTTAGTTGCAAAAGTCTTACCGAATTCGGTGGGAGGACATACCTTTTGCAATCATTGCATTAGGTACAGAAATAGTATTAATCCACTTTCACATTTTTCGTGAAAGTTTAATCAAAGGTAACGTAATTTTTGAAATTCTCAAAAATTATGGTTATTTTATTGGGTTAATATTCTTAATGCCATGCATGGTTTACATGCTTTGTGATTTCATTGTATCTTGCAAAGTACACAAAACTATGCAATTGGATCTCAAGCAAAAAAAACTTGAGCGATCCCAAACTGAATACGAGGAGTTCCTCGAATTTTATGACAAATATTTTAAAAAGGGTTCCCAATAAAATGGGAACCCTTTTTATATAAATTTTATTCTTCTTCTGGTGCTTCTACAGGACAAACTCCTGCGCATGAACCACAACTTATACATTTTTCTTTGTCTATTTCGTATTTACCATCGCCTTGTGCTATACATTCCATTGGACATTCAGCAGCACATGCTCCACATGATATACATTTATCTGTAATTTTATATGCCATTAAAATTCACCTCCTTAAAATTATTTCAATTAATCTTTTTTGTTCTTTTTATCTATTGCATCTAATTTTTCCATTTTTTCTAATTCTTTTAAATCTTCTAAATTTTCTATTTGTAATTCTTCATTTTCAACATTTTTTATTATTTTTACATCTTTAGCATTATATTTTTTTACTATAATGTCATCTCCATCTTTTATCTTAACTCTTATTGTTTCTTTTAGTATTTCAACTGAAATAACTTCTCCTTCGCCTTCTTCTGCTTTTACAATTGCTCCAACTTTTGGTAATCTTTTAAGTTTTTCCTCATACACTTCTTGTTCATATTTCAAACAGCACATTAATCTACCACAATTTCCAGAAATTTTTGCCGGATTTAATGATATGTTTTGTTCTTTTGCCATTTTTATAGACACTGTATCAAAATTTCCTAAAAAAGAACAACAACACAATTCTCTACCACATACTCCATTTCCTCCGAAGTCTTTTTACTTCATCTCTTACACCTATTTGTCTTAATTCTATTCTTGTTTTAAATATTGCTGCTAAATCTTTTACTAAATCTCTAAAATCTATTCTTCCTTCCGCTTTAAAGAAAAATAATAATTTACTTCTATCAAATTTATATTCAACATCTGTTAAAATCATATCTAATTTATGTTCTTTTATTTTTTTCTCGCAAATTTTTAATGCTTCTTTTTCTTTTTTTATATTTTCTTCATGTTGAATTTTATCTTTTTTAGTTGCAACTCTTATTATTTTTTTTAGTGGTTTTTCTAATTTTTCATCTGAAATAACCCTATTCGCAATTGCAACTTCCCCATATTCTTTTCCTATAGATGTTTCTACAATTACAAATTCTCCTTGTTTTATTTTTTCTCCATTTGGATCAAAAAAATATATTTTCCCAGGTTTTTTAAATCTAACCCCAATAATGTTAGCCATTTACTTCCTCCCAAAGTTTAAATATTAAATTATCAATTGTCATATCATAATTATTATTTCTTTTTAATCTTTCTTTTGTATTTTCTATTATTTTTGTACAATTAATATATTTGTATTGATTATTCTTTATTTTATCTATTACTAGCAAATTAATATAATCTAAAATATCATAAACATTTTCTTTACTGCTAAATAATGTTTCCTTTGAATTTAACATTTCAATTAAATTTATGTTTTCTAAATTATTAAAAACTTTTTCTATTTGTCCATAATCACAATTTTCATCTAATAATTTTAATGCTTTTTCTATACTTCCATCAGCAATTTTTAAAATTGTTTTATCAGTTTCATATTTATATTTTTCCTCTAATATTTTTTTTACTTCTTCATCTTTTAATTTAGTAAAAAAAATTTCTGTACATCTTGATTTTATTGTTGGTAAAAATAAATTTTTATTTTCTGATATAAGAATTATAACAATATACTGAGGAGGTTCCTCTAAGGTTTTTAATAATGCATTTTGTGCCTCTTTAGTCATTAAGTTGCTATTATTTACAATAAATACTTTTTTATCTGAAATAATCGGCTTTTCATACACCCTTTTAGTAAATTCTCTTATCTGATTAATTTTTATTGCATTTCCATCTGGTTCTATAATACTAAAATCTGGATTATTTTCTAATGATGTAGTACAATTTAATATTTCCTTAGCAAATTCTTTTGCAAATAAAAATTTACCAATTCCATTTTTTCCTGTAAACATATAACTATGTGAAATACTTTGTGTTTTTATTATTTTTTGTAAAATTTCTTTATTTTTACTATTACCAACTATTCCTTCAAACATTATTTCCTCTTCTTATTTTACTGTTCCAAATTTATTTAATGGCCAAAATCTTAAAACCACTTTGCTTTCAACCTTTTCAACTGGAATACATCCAAACATTCTACTATCTGAACTATGTGGTCTATTATCTCCCATAACAAATAAATATCCCTCTGGAACTACTATATCTGAAAAATTTCCACCATCTGTTAAAATTCCATCTCTTAAATAACTTTCTTGTAGTTCCTCTCCATTTAGGTATACTTTTCCAGATTCAATTTTAATATGATCTCCTGCAACACCAATTACTCTTTTAATAAAACTTACTTTATTAAATTCTAACACATAATAACTAAATTTATTTAAAATCCCTTGTGGTTGATTTTCATATATTGCAACTGGATTACTCATATCAATTTGTGATAATGATAACTGAACTTTTGGAGATTCAAAAGTTATAATATCTCCTCTATTATATGTACCCTTTACAGTTCTTGTCCATCTACTTAATATTAATCTTTGTCCTTCTTCTAAAGTATAATTCATTGATGGTTGTTGAACTAAAGTAGGTGTTCCAATATAATATCTAAATACTAGTGCTAAAACCAAAGCAATTACTATACAATATGCCCATTCTAATATATTTTTTACTTTTGGGCTAATTTTTGACTTTTTAACATTTTGTTCATTTTGTTTCTCTTCATTATTTTCCACAAGTATTCCTTCTTCCTTAATAAATTCTTTTTTATTATACATTACTTTTATAACATTTGCAATTAAATTTAGTTACATTTAATTATTGTTTTGTTGGAATTGTTATTACAACTTCTGTTCCTTTTTGTGGTTCACTTTTTATATCTATTCTTCCATTATTTTTGTCTAATATTTCCTTTGCTATTGAAAGTCCGAAGGCCTGTTCCACCCATACTTCTTGTTCTAGCTTTATCTACTCGATAAAATCTTTCAAATATTCTTGTTAAATCTTTTTCCGGAATTCCTATTCCGTTGTCAATAATTTTTATATATGCATCATTATATACAAATCCAACATAAATTTTTATTGCTCCACCTTCTCCTGTATATTTTATACTGTTTGAAAGTATATTTAACACAACTCTTTCAATTCCATCTTTGTCAGCATATACTTTTGGAACATTAGCAGTAACAAAACATTCAACTTTTTGATTCTTTTTTTGCATTTCTATTTGCAAATTTTCTTGACAATGTTTTACAAGTTCTCCTAAATCAAATTCTGTTTTTTCCCAATTGGTATTGTCACTATCAAACTTTGACAATGCTAATAAATCTGTAACTAATTTTGTCATTCTTACTGTTTCTGATATAATTACATTCAAAAATTTTTCTTGTAAATCTGCATCATATTCACTACCAAGCAAAGTTTCTGCATACCCCATTATTGAAGTAAGTGGTGTTTTCAATTCATGTGACACATCAGCAACAAATTCTTTTCTCATATTGTCTAGTCTTACATGCTCTGTAATATCTTGAGCTACTACAACAACTCCTGCAGGTCTATTGTTTTCATCTTTAAAAGGTGCAAAAAACAAATTAATATATGAATCTCCTATATTAACCTTTTGCTCTGTTGATGTCCAATTTTCTAAATATATTATTTTTTCCATGTTTATATCTATATTCAATGTTTTAAAAATTGTATCAAAACTATTTTTTTGAGAAGTTATTTTTAACAATCTACTTGCTGCTGGATTAATATGTATTATATTTCCATCAATATTAAACGCTATAATTCCATCAGTCATATGCTGTAAAATTGTTTCTATTTGGTTCTTTTGTCTTGTTACTTCATTTAAATTTTCATTTAATCCTTCTGTTATTGCCTCAAATGTTTTTACAAGCTCATCTATCTCTGTTTTAGGTTTATCTGTCTCAATATTTTTTATATCAATATGTTTTTTATTGTCTGATAATTCTCTTGCACTACTTATAAGTCTTGCAATTGGAGCTGTTATCATCTTTGAAGAAAAGAATATTACTACTACTCCGAATTATAGAAAATGATACAGAAACAATAACAAGTATTGTTTTTGCATTTTGTATATTTGTTTCAATTTGCTCTGTTTCTTGTCCTACGTTTTTATTGCTTTCAAGAAGTGAAATATAAAACATTCCTGTTCCAACAATCATAATAAGTGAAATTATTATTAATATTAATATTATTTTTGTTTGTATGCTTTTAAACATTTTTTCCTCCCTTATATTAGACAGGGTCGTTCGCTTTTACATATTTGTAAAAAACCACGACCCTGTTTTTTTATTTTTTTAAGTCATTTTAATTACCAGTATTTATATAATAACCTACTCCTCTTTTTGTCATTAAAATTTTAGGATTTGTTGTATCTTTTTCAATTTTTCCTCTAATTCTTCTTACTGTAACATCAACTGTCCTTATATCTCCATAATATTCATATCCCCATACTTTTTCAAGTAATACCTCACGAGTTATTACTTGTCCAGATTGTGTAGCTAAAAATTTTAGAACTTCGAATTCTCTTAATGTTAAATCTATTACATTTCCATTAACTTTAGCTTCAAATTTATCTAAATCTAATTCTAATTCTCCAACAACTATTTTTTTACCTTCTGTTACTGTTTTTTCAATTTCTGTATATTCTTTCACTTCGTTTTTTCTAAGATTTGCTTTTATTCTAGCCATTAATTCTCTTACACTAAAAGGCTTAGTTATATAATCATCTGCTCCCAGTTCTAATCCTAGAATTTTATCAATTTCTTCATCTTTTGCTGTTAGCATTAATATTGGAACATCAAATAATGATTTTATTTTTTTACATACTGTTAATCCATCCATTCTTGGTAACATTATATCCAACAAAATTAAATCTGGTCTCTTATCTAATGCTATTTCTACTGCCGCAATTCCATCTCCTGCTTCTAAGATATTATATCCTTCTTTTTGTAAATTATATGCTAAGATTTCTACTATTGGTTGTTCATCATCAACTATTAATATTGTTTTTTTATCTGACTCCAATAAATTATCCATAATAAATCACCTTTCCAATGGATTTATAATAAATTATATTACATATATATCACATAATAATTTCTAACACAAGTTTTTTTTACAATTTTATTACAAAATTATTACACATTTATAAAATTATTTCTATTTCGTTTATTTTATTATTATCTTCTAATTTAATTTTTTTATTTTGTATTTCTTCACCATTAAAATAAAACTTTTGAAGTTCTCCGTGTACATCTTCCATTTGGATTTTTTACTTTTATATTATATATACTTGTTCCAAATTTATATTTTATACTATATTCTTTCCACTGACTTGAAATACATGGTTCAATTTTTAAAATTTCTTGTTCAATTTTAAATCCTAAAATATTTTCTATTCCAGCTTTGTAAAACCAACTACTTGATCCTGTATACCATGTCCAACCACCTCTTCCAATTAAATTATTTGCTCCATAAATATCTGCTGGAATTACATATGGTTCTACTTTATATTTTTGTGCTCCTTCTTTTGTTCTAGAATGTTCTATAGGATTTACCATTCTATATAATTCCACTGCCTTATCTCCATATCCTAATTTTGCAAATGCAATTATTGCCCACATTGCAGCATGTGTGTATTGTCCCCCATTTTCTCTAACACCTGGTAAATATGATTTTATATATCCCGGTTCAATTTTTGATTTATTAAATGGTGGATCTAATAATTTTATAATACCATTTTCTGTATCTACTAAATGATTTTCTAAAGACTCCATCGCCATATATTTTTTTTCATCATCTGCAGCACCCGAAATCACTCCCCAACTTTGTGCAATACTATCAATCCTACATTCTTCATTTTCTATACTGCCGAATTGGTTCTCCGTTCATCTGTGTAAGCTCTTCTAAACCATCTTCCATCCCATCCATTTTTATTTAATGACTTTTTTAAATTATCTTTTATAACTTCATATTCTTTGCTTCTACTTATATCATTTTTTTTACTGCAAATTGGTATAAATTTATTTAAAATATCATATAAGAAAAATCCGTAGCCAAATGCTTTCTCCTTTTTGTTTATTTCCTACAGTATTAAATCCATCATTCCAATCCCCTGACCCAATTTTAGGAATCCCGTTTTTACCTAAATTTATACTTCTATCTATTGCTCTTATACAATGTAAATATACACTTTCTTTTACCTGTGATTCTAAATATACATCATATCTTTCATCTAATTCTTTTGGCAATGTTTCTCCTGCTACATATGGCACTTCTTCATTTAAAATTGTATAATCTCCTGTATAATTTATATATTCAGAAACTAAATAACATAACCATAACAAATCATCGGAAAATCTTGTCCTTATTCCTCTGTTTGTATCTTCATGCCACCAATGTTCAACATCCCCTTCTATAAATTGATGCCTACATGCTGTAATAATTTGATTTTTCATAAATCTTATATCCATATACTTTAGTCCAATACAGTCTTGAAGTTGATCTCTAAACCCAATTGCTCCACCTGATTGATAATATCCGAGTTCTAGACCATAGTCTTGAAGTAATTGTTTGATATATACTCCATCCATTTAGCATAATATTTATTGACTCTACTGGTGTTTTAACTTGTATTTTATCTAAAAATTCATACCAATATTTTTCTACTTGTTTTAATTCTTTTTCACAATTAGAAATTTTTGAATATTTGTAGACAATATTTTTTATATCTACCTTATCATCTAATTCACCAAAAATAAGAGAAATTTCCTTGTTTTCATATGCTGCTATTTCAATTTCTATTTCTATAGCTGCGCATGAAGATTCTCCTAAACCGATTATTTTTTTCTAAAGTAACCGTTTTTACTCCGTTAGGTTTTTTTATGCTTTCATTTCCTATAAATAATTTTTTACTTCCAGTATATGAACTTATTTTTTCACTGGTTCCAATAAATGCTGTATAATTTTTAAAACTATCTTTATATAAGTTTTTTATATAAACTATATTTGCATCTTTTTCTACAAGTATATTTCCATTTGTTTTTATTTCGTCTTCTCCGTTCACTGTTTTTATATAATAAATTAATTTAAGTTTTCTTTTATTTGGTTCTAAATTTTTAAATTTTAACATATTTATTTTTACATTATCATTTTGAGGCACAAATATTTTTAATTCATGTTCTAAATTATTTATTGTACTTGTATATTTTACATAACCAAAACCATAACTTAAATAAACATCATTTTCAATTTCATTTAAATTATCTGATAAAGTCCAAAAAGCTTGTTTATCTTCATCTTTTATATATATAATTTCAGATGGAATATCTTGTACTGGATTATTTACCCAACTAGACAATCTATTTAATCTGCTATTTCTATTCCATGTAAATCCTCCTAGATTTTGTGTAATTAGCGTACCAAAATTTTCATTTGCTAGTATCATACTCCATACAGTTGGTAATTTGTTTTGCTTATCTATTTTTATTTTATATTCTTTTTGATTTTCAGAAAATCCACCATATTCGTTATAATATTCTAAATTTTCAAATTTTTTATTTTCTTTTGAAAAATTATTTTCATTTGTTAAATTTGATATTTCATTGCACATTGTATTTGAAACAGACTTTAAATATTCATCTTCCATATCTTTAATTTCTATATCAATATTTCCTTTTTTAGCATCTAGCATAAGATTTGATTTGAATTCTAATAATTCTAAATCTTCAACTGGTATTTTATTTGAATCTATTACAAAAATTCCTCCAGAAATATTTTTTAAAAATCCTAATTGTTTGTTTTGAATTGTATTTTCTATTTCATATTTTGTATATTGATCATAACTGTTTGTTTCTTCATTTAAAATTACTAAATCAATTAAAATATTTTTACTTCTAAAAAATTCAAATGCCTTTAAAACATCATTAATTATATATATGTCATTTATATCTTTTATTTTTACTAGTAATATTGGCAAATCTCCTGATATTCCATATTTCCATAATTTACTTTGTGAATAAACTTTTTTACTTAAGTTATTAATTTGTAATTTCTTAATTGGATTTTGAAAAATTATATATGATAGCATTTTTTGATACTTAACTATATCTTTTCCGCTTAATCCTAAATATATAGTTTCAGCTTCTGTTTTGGCTCTAGATAATTCTATTATTTTAGAAACTACTTTTGTGTTTTTATATTTTTGTAATGTTTCTATTGCCTCTAATTTATTATGTGATACAGACATTATAAAATCCAATGTTATTGTTTCATTTGGCATTACTTTTATTGTTCTTTTCATTGATAAAGCCGGATCAGTTACTAATCCCATATTTTTTGAATATGGTTTAGATTCTTTTATTATTTCCGGAATATCCGATATTTTTTTACCAAGTATTTTTTCTTTGTCTATTTCATACTCAAAATTTCCTATACAATTGTCTTCAGTATATAATGTTGTAGCTAAAAATATATCATTTTCATTAGACATTCTCTTTTTTCTTTTTATTACTATATCATCATTAACACATTCAAATGTTAAAAACAGATTATTAAAAGTCATATGAGCATAATCTTGTTCTGGTCTTGATAATATTGGTTCTAAATAATTACTTATTTCCAAAGTTTTTTCAGATACACCAATATTTTTTATTTCTAATCTTCTTATTTCAACTGCATCATCTGGCGTTACTATTATTTTAGTTTCTGTTTCTATATTTTCATTTTTTGTACTAAACTTTGTAATATTTGGAGCAAATTTTATATTATATTTGTTTTTATTATTTAGTGGCATATTATTCCATATACTATTATTTTTAATATCTTTTATATAAAATAAAATACCTTGATTAACATCTGCAGTTTCTTTATATCTTGTAATAAAAATATTTTTATACTTACTAAATCCTTCTCCTGTATCTTTTAAACAAATTGTATATTCACCATTAGAAATTGTATTTGAATTATTTAAATATTTTTCCACATCTGAATATGATGTTTCTATATAATTTTCATAATTTTTTTCATTTATCTTTTCCACTTTTTCTTTTTTCTCTTTTGTTATAATGGCTTTTTCTTGCATCCTTTCTTGCAATAATATCTCAATAGAAGCTATTTCAGGATTTTGCTTAAATCTCTCTACTAAAATTTTGTTATTAATATAATTATTTATTGAAAGTAAAATAAGTCCCTGATGATGTGCCATATAGGTTTTTACAGTTTTAGATTTTTCATTATAATTCAATCTATTTCTTGTATAATCAAGTGCCTCATAAAATCCATATTTACCAACCATTTTTTCTTTTTCAATTTGTTTTAAATTTTCCATTGTTTCTTTTGGTTTATATTCCAAACTTAAAAAAGTAGAATATGGTGATATAACCATATCATCTGCAAGTCCACGTTTTAGCCCAAGCCATGGAATTCCAAAAGATTTATATTGATAATTATTGTTTAAATCTTTTAGATTAAAAGCCGCTTCTGATATTCCCCATGGAATACCTAGTTCTTTTGAATACTCTATTTGACTCATTACTAAAAATCTACATGATTCATCTAATATGCTTCCATCATATTTGGGAATATTAATATTTGGCATTAAATATTCAAAACTTGTTCCTGACCAAGAAATTAAGCCCTTATATCTTTTTAATGTAGTTAAAGTTCTACTTAAATTTCCCCAATGTTTTGATGGAACATCTTTTTTAGCAATTGCAATTATACTTGCTTGTCTTGCTTCAGATGCTAATAAATCATAATATGAATTTGTAAGTTTTCCTTCTTCCACATTAAATCCTATAGAAAACAAATCTTTTTTATTATCATATAGTAAACTAAAATCTGTACTTTCAATTATTCTATCTATTCTATCTGTACTATTATTTACACTAATTAGGAATTGTTTTAATGTATATAAATATCCTATAAAATTTCCATTATCTACAGTTGATATATATCTTGGCATTAGTGGTTCTAATGTATTTGTATTGTACCAATTATATAAATGTCCGTTCCATTTAGGTAATTTTTCTATTGTATATACCATTTTATTTATTAAATCTAAACATTCCTCTTTATTTATATACTTTAAATCATAAGCTGAAATTACAGCTAATATTCCTAACCCTATATTAGTAGGTGATGTCCTTCCGCGCTATCTTTTCTTTTCTGTCTTCTTGATAATTATCTGGTGGTAAAAAATTATTTTTTTCATTAATATTATCTTT
The DNA here is from genome assembly GCA_002314935.1 of Clostridiales bacterium UBA1742. Lineage (GTDB taxonomy): Bacteria > Bacillota > Clostridia > TANB77 > CAG-508 > CAG-452. The sequence continues at coordinate 16,724 of DCHW01000027.1, forward strand.
AAAATACTGCCATGTTTTTTTTCCCACTTCTAAAAGATATTCTTCATTATCTTTAGATAATTCATTTCTCGTATTTTCTAAATTTTCTCTGCTTATCCAATATGCAATTAATGGAGCTATTAGCCATAACATACCAAAAATTACGCTAAAAACTTTTTTAAATATAATTCCAAATACCATTGTTAATGTCCCAATTATAATACTAAAATACATAGTTTTTATATATGAATGTAAACTATTATTTAATAATTTTTCAGCATCTTCAGATGTTGTCCATTCAAGTAAATGTTTTTTTAAAATTTTTATTCTATATAATGTTTTTATAATTGACAAACATGTAACATAAGCCAAATATGGTAAAAATGCAAAATTTAATATTGCTCTTAAATAAGTTCCTTTTATAGTTCCAATTGTTTTTACCATATTTTTATGTGCTAATATATAATTTGAATTTATACTTTTCTTAAAAACTACACTATTTACAATATCTAATATACTTGGAAATAAATATGCAATTATAGAAATAAATGATATTTCCCATAAATTAATTTTATAAAAAAAATACAGCCACATATTAAATATTATTAATCTAATAGTACTTATTGGCATAAAACTTCTTTTTAAATTATCTATTATTTTAAATCTTGAAAGTCTATTTAATGGATTTTTTTTGTTGCCATTTAACATTAGTTTTTTTCTTGCCCAAGCATATATTTGCCAATCTCCCCTAATCCATCTTGTAAGCCTTGTTATATATGAATTATATTTTACAGGAAACTCATCTAATACCAATATATCCGTTGCAAGTCCACACCTTAAATATGATCCCTCCAGCAAATCATGGCTAAGTACCGTGTTTTCTGGTATTTCATTTTTTAAAACATCATAAAAAATGGCTACATCGTATATACCTTTGCCTGTAAAAATCCCCTCATCAAAATTATCTTGATATATATCAGATATCGCATTTGAATATGCATCTACTCCACCGTGGTCCAGCATAAATTTGGGTAAGTAAACTTTTTCTGCTGGCTTTTAAATCTATTCCGAACTCTCGGTTGAATTATTGCATGTCCCTTTGTTACAATTCCATTTTCAACTACAGGTTTATTTAAAATATGAGCCATTGTACCAATTAACTCTAACCCAGATTCCAATATTAAATTTGTATCTGAATCTAATGTTATTACATATTTAATTTTGTTTTTTAGTAAATTATATTCTATTGTATTTGTTCTAAAATTTTCTTCCCCGGTAAGTAAAAACTTATTAAACTGCATTAAAAGTCCTCTTTTTCTTTCCCACCCTAAAAAAGATTCCTCTTTATCATTCCATATTCTTTTTCTATAAATAAAATTAAATAATTTTATTTTATCATTTGATTTATATTTCTCATTTAATTTATTACATTCTTTAATTCCCTGTTCTATAACTTCTTCATCAAATTTTTCTAATTCATTTTTACTTTGTGTACAATCTCCTAATAATGTAAAATATATGTTTGAGCTCTTGTTTGCCATATAATAAACTTCTAATTTTTTAAATAATTCTTTTACTTTTTCTTTATTATTAACTATAGTTGGAATTACCACCATAGTTTTGTATTCATTAGGAATCCCATTTATAAAATCCATTTTGGGTAATATTTTAGGCTTTACTACTTTATTTAAAATGTAATTAATTATTTGAATTATAATTTCTGATATTGGCATATATAATAAAATCCCAGTTATAATTGCTAAATATATTTTTTTAGTTTTATAATACGTATATAAACTGATAATAATAGAAAAAATTATACTTAAAACCCAAATTGAATTTATATATATAGAAGATTTGTTTTTTGGGGTTTTAACCTTTATTTGTAAACTGTTCATAAGTTCTGCATATCCATCAGAAATTAAATAATAACCAATATGTTTTTTCACTTCTTCATTATTTTTTAAACATAAATTTAATGCCTTATTAGCAATGTATATCTCCGAAATTTTTGTTTTTTCTGAAATTTCTTTTATCTTATTTCTATAATATTCTTTTGTTTTATAATCCATTTTTGAATATATATTTGCAGGATCTTTTTTTAAAACACTTTCTACTCCATTAATTTCTTCAAATAAATTTAAAAAATTTATTCTTAATATTTCTTTTAAACTTGTAATACTATTTCCCATTGATACTTTAGAAATTGCCATATCATAATGTTCTTTTTCTATACATTCTGACGTACTTATTCCCATTTTACTGACTTCTTCTTCTAAAATTTCCAAGTATGGAATTGCCTTTTTACCATACTTTTTTAATCTATATGACATATGTTCTATAAATGGATATTTCATTTCTTTATATGATATTTTTTCTTTATATAGTTTTTTTTCTAATTTAAAATTTTGGTTCGATTTATCTTTTTTTTCTAACAATCTTTCTATAATATTTTCTACTTTATATTTTTGCAATTGACCAGAATATATTCTCTCACAAATATTTCTTATATTTTCAATAATTGCTATTTCTAAAAAAATCCATAAATTCCATATTTCTGCCATTGCCAAAGTTTTTCTTTTTTGATATGAAGTTATTACAAGTTTTAGTATTTCATCTGTTATTTTATTATCTGTATATGCTACTATTTCTGAGGCAAGTACGTATATTCTTGCATAACCTTTATACATTCCATTTTGCAAGCCAGAAAAACTTTTATATTTTTTTATATCTATATTATTTTCTATTGTTTTTACTGTTTCTTCAATAATATAAAAATTATCTAATAACCATTCACCTGCTGGATGTTCTTCTATTCCTATTTTCATGTGTTTGTTTAATAAATCATATGTTTTTTTTATATAATTATAATTTTCTTTAAGCCTTGGTATAGGATAAGTAAAAATACTTGATTCTTTGTTCAAATCATGATTTGTTGCTATTTTTTCCATATACTTTTGTAATTGATAATTATCTAAAATGGCGCCTTTTATATTTAAATATTTATATTGGTTTTTATTCAAAAAAATTTCACCTCTGCCAAAATTTACATTTATAAATATTTTGACCAGGTGAAATATTTTTTATACAATAATTATAATGTTTTTAGCTAATATAATTTTTTCAATAAAAAACAATCTAAATTATTAAACTTTTTGCGTCTAATAATTTGGATTGCTTTTTATTTTGTTTATTTATCTTATTATTTAGTATAGTTATAATGAATGTTAACTGTTTCTAGCATATCATTTTCATTCCATACATCAATATCGTTCCATTGTTCTTCAGTTCCCTCATAATATATATCTGTTAACTCTGAACAATTAAAAAAATTGCAATTTTCAATTACAGTAATAGTTGTAGGAATAACAACAGATTTTAGAGTTGAACTATATCCAAATGAATATTTTTCTATTCTACTAACTGTAATACCCATAATATTTTTAGGAATAGTTACATTTTCTATTTTATCACTATATTGTACACTATATTGTGCTATTAGATTATTAGCATCGCTAAAATCAATATAATAGACTTCATTTTCAACTAAATATTCAGCCCAATTATAATAACTATTACTTCCTAATTCAATTTCACTAAACGTTGATGGCACGTTTCCCTTATAAGTTAAATTTGCCTCAGTAAATTCTTCTTCACTCTCATAGCCTAGCATTTCTCCATAGTTTTCGTAATTCAACTCTTTATTACACCATATATCTGTCCCACATGTTTCATTAGAGTTATCCACCCAAGTTATTAAAAATGCACATTTACAATCATTTTCTATAATTCCTTCTGTTATTTTCCCCGTTTCTGTTACTGTAAAAACATTTCCTTTTACGCTTGTACATGTCCAGTTGTCATTACCTGCTACAACTTCCCATCCATCTAATGCATCGTTTAAACTTCCACCGTCTATTTCTCCTGTTATTCCATTATAGCATCCAGCTACTGCTGCAGTTAATTGCTCTTTATCTGCTTTAAATTGTGTATCTGTT
>DCHW01000059.1 GCA_002314935.1 Clostridiales bacterium UBA1742
GACATATCTATTTTAAACCTATAATTTAGTATTTTTTATATTTTTATGTAACTCTATTTGTTCTTATGTTGAACTCCATTGGCATCAATTGTATAATTATCTTTATATATTAAATCAGATACTGTTACAATATCTAATCCTTTTTCCTTTATTTTACATATAATACTATCTAAACTTAAAGCTGTATTTTCTGTTCCATTATGCATTAAAACAATACTTCCTTTTTCAAGCTTAGGTTCTATTTTATCCCACATTTGTTCTGCTGTTAAACCTTTATAATCTAATGAATCAATATTCCACTGTATTGTAATATGATTACAATTATTTGCTGCTTCTATAACCGTATTATTATATTCGCCATAAGGACCTCTATATAAATTAGTTTCATTACCTGTAATATTTTTAATTTTATTTGAACATTCAGTTATTTGTTCAATATTATTTTCCAAATTTAGATTATTTACATGTGGATGTGTGTTTGAATGATTTGCAATTTCATGGCCAGCTTCACTTATTTTTTTTACCACATCAGGATATTTTTCTACCCAATCACCCACCATAAAAAATGTTACTTTTACATTGTTTTTTTTTAGTGTTTCTAATATTAAATCTATGTCATCAGCATTCCATGCACAGTTAATTGTAAGAGCTATCTTATTTTCTTCTGTATCAACATTATATATTGGAATAAGTCTTTCACTATTTGGTGTAGATGTTTCAACTGTTTTAAAATTATCTATTTTTATTGTAGAGGCAAATAAAAACAGTACAATTACGGTACTTAATGCTATACATACTGATATAATTCTATCTTTGCTTGTTACATAAAACATAAAAAATCCCCCTAAAATATGATATTAATTTATATGCATATTTCAAGAGAATTATTATTTATTTAATATTATATACTTTACAAATTTCTAATAATCGTTCTAATTTTTCGATAGGTTCTTCATCAATGGAAAAAAATTTTATTTTCTCAGCAATAAATTTTTCATCACCATCTAAAAATTTATTACTAGCTTCTATCAAGTCGAATAATCCAGTATCTTCTAGCTCTATTCCCTTTGCTTTTATTAAATTTATAATATAATTTATTATTTTGTTTTCTATTAATTTTGCACATTCATTATATTTTTCATTTTTTAATAACTCTTTTAATTCTATATTATTTTCCACCTTTTCCACCTTTTACTTCTTTTTCATCTGCCAAAACATATTTATCTTTATCCTTTATATATATACCTTCTGTAGTTAAATCAATAAATTTTTTTGTTGGCCTCTTTCCAGCTATTTTTAAATGTTCCGGATATTTATCCTGATTTGCTAAAAATTCTTCATGTTCTAAAAATCTTAATTCACTAGTAAATTCTCCTTTAGTTTTAAGTTCTTTAATCCTTTCTGAAATTGATTTTCTTTGTTTTCTATTAATTGGCATCAATACACTTGTTCTAATTAACTCATCTTCTTTTTCATAAGTTTCTTGTTCACCATCTTGATTCTTTTTGAAACCTTTTATTTGTCTATAGAAATCCTTATCTCCCTCATATATTGGTATTATTGTATTTCCATTTCTTATTCTCAACAACTTTATCAATTCATCCTTATCAATATGTAATCTAAGTGGCATATTTAAGCCTTCGTAGTCAATTCCTATTAATACCGTATTAGGATTCACTTTTTCTTCTTGAATTACTCCCCAATTTTTAGTTTTTTTACTATTAAACATTTCACATATTTTATACATTATCATTGAATTTTTTATTCTGTATATATTTTCTTCTTGTCCAACCAATGTTCTATATTGATTAATATCATCACCAAAAATATTTTCAGAATCAGGTAATATCTCATCAAAAATTTCTCCATATTCTTCACAACATTGATCATGATATTTCTTAACTTCATCCATCGGATCAATTGTAGCATATCCTTCTGAATAGCTTATATCCTTTTCTTTAATGTTGTTTCTTAAAGAAACTATTAAAAGTTTAATTGATTTTTTTAAAGTTCTTTCTTTTTTACATAATCCAATTAAAGTTTTATTATCAAATTCTTTTAAATCCTTTCCATTAGCAATATCATTCCACAAATTCATATCAGTTAATGCAAAAAAAGCTTTATTAATACTATCACATTCTTTTGCAAATCTGTTTTGCCAAAATGAACTATATATTAAAATTGTTTCTAAATCTTGACTTTCCAAAAATTCTTTTGTAAATAATTCTTCAACTCCAATTTTTTCTTTATCATATTCTCCAGTCGATAACTCATATGTTAAATTTGCTCTTGTTGCTTCTTGATTTTTTCTATTACTATTATTGGTAAATCTATTAATAAGATTATACTTTTTAAAAAAATCTCCCATAAATTTCATTATTTCTATCTGATTTCCCTTTAGATTTTCTTCAAATGAATCTTGCATTATTTTTAGTTCTGCATCTAATTTAGAAATATAATTATCGTTAAATAATATTGGAGCAAATTTTTCTAATCCCTTCAAATCCATAATATCTTTATATTGTAACATCATTTTTAATTTAGTATTTTTATCAGCTTTTATATATTTTTTTAATATTTCTATTTCTTCATTAGTAAATAATTTTAAAGTTCCTATGTTTTCTTTTATTTGTTCTTGGGCAATTTCCATAATATTTTCCAAGGATTTGTTTATGCTATAACCATATATAAAATTAGGATTACTCTTTTCATCCTTAACTTTTTCATGTATTTCTTCAATTTTAGATTTATTATTTACCAATTTTTTTACTGCCTCATATTCAAATAATGCACCTTTAACATTACCCTTTTTACAATATTCTTTAGATAACTCCACCATATCATCCAAAATTATATCGTGTAATTCATTGCCAGTAATTCCTGGATTTTTTTGAACTAACTTTTTTGAATACCTAACTAATATATTAATATATGCACACAAATTATCTATATCTTGTCTATTTTCAGGATACTTTGTTGATTTTTTTGCATTTCTCATTATTTGATCTAAGGCTGAATTTTTCATATATTACTCCTTCTTATAGTTTATAAATCTATAATATAACTATAACCTATTTTTCACAATTTGTCCACTTTTGCTAAAAAACAACTTGTATAAGTATGTAGGTTAGTCAATGATGTGTC
>DCHW01000054.1 GCA_002314935.1 Clostridiales bacterium UBA1742
TTGCCTACATTTTGTTGACACATACACGGGCGATTAAAATCGCCCCTACATCTTGTAAAACTTATATGAATCTTTTAATATTAATCTATTAGATAGACATAAAAATTAAATCATGAGCCTGCCTCCGCGACGAGCTAATAAACTCAAGATTACATATGGGTGAAATTTTGCTAATAAAATAACGCAATTTTAAAGTAAAATTTTCAAAAATTATTAATACCAGTTGCGTAATTTTTATCTTGTTTCCCCAACTTCCTGATTATTAATTTTTTGTTCACTTTCTTTTAAGATGTTTTCAATATCATTTAATTGAAAATATTCATAAGTAATATCTTTTGCTACATCATCCTGTGAAAAATCTTTCACACACACCATATTAAATTCTTCATAATAATTATACCTCATTAAAAATTTATCAAATTCTTCTTTAGTTTTTATTTTCTCAATATCTTTTTTCATACAATTTAAAAATTCTTTTTGTAATGCTACACCTGCATTAAATTCTCTTTTTTCTTCTCCTTGTTGTTTAGAATTTCCAATTATTTTAAGATTTTCAAATATTTTATCTGCACTTTCTTTTCCATATTTTTTTTCAATAATATCTTTAAATTGTTTCAATTCAATTTTTTCTAAACTAATATCTTCCATTGTTTTATATCCTACCAACTGTAGCATATTAAAATATAAATTCATCTCTAATGCATAACCCTCTTCGTTATCTAATTTATATTCCAAAATTTTTTTATCGTTAAAAATACTTTCGATTACCAGTTTTTCTTTATTTTTATCTTCTAGCAATTTCATTGCAACAGTAGCTTCTCCTTCAGTAAATACTTGTTTTAAATCACCATAATAAATATAATAATTATCACTATACAAACTTTCACTATTACAATGTGCTAATTCATGTGCCATCATTTGCTTAGCATTTTCTTTTTTATTTTTATCATATATAATTGTAATATTTCCATCACTATCAGAAAAAGCATACCTTGTATTATTTTCATTTAATAGTTCCTGTGCTCTAGTATCGCTTGCATCATATATTGTTATACTATTAACTTTATCAATAGCATTGATTACATGTTCCATTATATAAGTTTCTCTATTTGGCATATTGGGAATTACATCTTTCCACCCATTATAGTTTTTATATAAATCATCTAAAACATTTTTTAGTAATTCATATGAACTACCATCAAAACCTTTTTTTTCCATTATTTTGTTAAATTCACTTAATAGTTGATCATATGAAAAATTACTATATTGAGTTTTTGTATAACTTTGATCTAGTAATTTATTTAATTCTCCTTCTACTGTTTGAGTATCCACCCTTAACTCTTCTCTAAACTCAGTCATTTCCTTATTAGTTTTGGTTTTGTCCTCTTCTTTATTTTTAGTAGTTGCTGCTATGGTTGGCAACGCCACCATAGTACTTACTCCAAATATAGCTAATATTCTTTTCAATATTTTTTTAAATTTACTATTATTTTCAAATTTTTCTTTCATATTTATTTCACCAACATTACATAAATTATAATATACCTATCTTATCTTTTACATCTCTTAATGTTTTAGATGCAATTTTTTTAGCTTCCTGTGCTCCTTTTAAATAAATTTTTTCTAAATACTCCTTATTATTTAAAAGTTCTTGATATTTATCTTGTATTGGTTTTAATTTTTCTATAACACTATTTGCAACTGTTATTTTAAAATCTCCATATCCTTTACCATCAAATTCTTGTTCAATTTGCTCCATAGTTTTATTTGTGATTGCAGCATATATTTGCATTAAATTGCTTACTCCTGGTTTGTTTTCCGGATCAAATTTTACTTTATTTTCCGAATCCGTTACAGCTTTTTTAAATTTTTTCAAAATAACTTCTGGCTCATCTTCTAAGAAAATAACATCATTTAAATTTGTAGCAGATTTACTCATTTTACTAGTTGGATCCTGTAATCCCATTATTCTAGCACTTTCTTTTCTAACATATGCCTCTGGTATTACAAAAGTTTCACCATATATTTTATTAAATCTTTCCGCTAAATCTCTTGTTATTTCTAAATGTTGTCTTTGATCTTCTCCAACAGGAACTAGATCAGCTTGATATAACAATATATCTGCAGCCATTAAAGCAGGATACGTAAATAATCCAGCATTAATATTATCACTATGTTTTTGAGATTTATCTTTAAATTGAGTCATTCTTGATAATTCTCCCATATATGTATAACAATCTAAAATCCATCCAAGTTCTGCATGTTCACTTACTTGACTTTGTATAAATAATGTATTTTTTTCTGGATTTAATCCTGCTGCAATATATGTAGCTAAAATTTTTAATGTATTATTTTTTAATACCTCTGGATCATTTCTTACAGTAAGAGAATGTAAATTAGCTATCATATAATAACATTCATATTCTTCCTGCATAGTTAACCAATTATCAATTGCCCCTAAATAATTACCTAAGGTTAATCTACCTGTTGCCTGTATTCCACTTAATATTATTTTTTTACTCATATTTCTCATCTCCATATTATTATATGTATTTTATTATATTAAATAATGTTAGTCAATTAATTTTAAAAAGCTTTTTCAATCTCTTGAAAAAGCTTTTTATAAATTATTTGTTTTCTACTGGGTAAACACTTACTTGTTTTTTGTCTTTACCTTTCTTTTCGAATTTAACTACACCATCAACTAATGCAAATAATGTATCATCACTACCTATATCAACATTTGTTCCTGGATGTACTTTTGTTCCTCTTTGTCTTACTAATATATTTCCTGCAAGAACAAATTGTCCATCTGCTCTTTTTACACCTAAACGTTTAGACTCACTGTCTCTTCCGTTTTTAACACTACCTTGACCTTTTTTATGTGCCATTTATAATTCACCTCTCTTAAATTATGTAATTATATCTCAATTTGTAAATTTCAATTAAGCTTCAGCTTTTTCTGTTGTCTTTTTAGCTGTTGTTTTTTTTGCTACTGGTTTATCTTCGCTTTTTTCTGTTGTTGCTTTTGCAGCAGCTGTTTTTATTGAAGATATTTCAACCTTTGTATATGGTTGTCTATGTCCTTGTTTCTTTCTCTCGTTCTTTTTAGCTTTCATTTTGAAAACAATTATTTTTTTAGCTTTTCCATGAGAAATAACTTTACCTTCTACTTTAACACCTTTTACATAAGGATTTCCAATTTGTACTTTTCCATTTTCATCAGATACTAATATTACTTTATCAAAAGTAACTTTTTTTCCTTCTTCTGAATCTAATTTTTCAAAAAATACTGTTTCTCCTTCTACTACTTTGTATTGCTTTCCACAAGCTTCGATTAATGCGTACATACTTTGGAAGCACCTCCACTTTCTTTATAATACTCGCTAAGATTGAAATCTAGGTAGCTATTATATAGCTTTCAAACCCGACTTATGCGGCTTACAGATAAATATTTTACCATACATTACTTTAATTTGTCAATCATTATTTTTTTTATTTGTAGTAAATTTATGATAATATCACCTTAGAACTTCCTAAGCAAATATTTCACCTTGTAGGGGCGATTTTAATCGCCCGTCAATGATAAATACATCTAATAAAAATTTGTAATTAATGTTATATAAATCATAAAAA
>DCHW01000063.1 GCA_002314935.1 Clostridiales bacterium UBA1742
TCAGACTGGTGTTTTACAAATTGTAAAAAATCAAATTTTACACTAAAAATATATATTAGTTCACAACAAGAAATATCAACAAATACTTATGGAACAAGTTATGCTACATTAGAATTTTATAGTTCAGATACTGGTGAATTAAGAGAAGAGTTTTTAGGACAAAGATATAAAGGAAATACAGAAATTAATTTTAATGAAATACCAAATGCAGATAAAATAACAATGATAAGACAGAGTGCATTTGAAGGATGTACAAATTTAGAGTTGACAAGTTTACCACCAAATTTGAAAACTATAGAAGGTAGTGCTTTTCAGAATTGTACAAATATAAAAATAAATGAAATGCCAGAAACATTAAACAGAATAGGAGAATCAGCTTTTTATAATTGCACATCAATAGAAAATTTAGAATTTTCAAAAAATACAAATATATTTATTGCAGGTTGTGCATTTAAAAACTGTAGTGGATTAAAAAATGTAAATATACCAAATGTTACAATTAATACAGGGTTAGGAGGATATCAATTTGAATCTTGTACAAATTTAGAAAATATTACATTAGGAAGTGTAGGAAATCCAGTATTAAATATGTCAGACTGGTGTTTTACAAACTGTAACAAATCAAATCTTATTTTAACTGTATATACAACAAATGAAAATATTACAAATTGGACAAATAGAAATTATGGAATAAATAATGGAACAATTAATTATATAAAAACTAATTAAAAATAATAGTTCTAAAATAAAAAAAATAGCATATATATTTAAAGGACAAACTTTAAAATATATATGTTATTTTTTTATGGAGTGATTATATGTTAGTTGTGAAAATTTTAATATATTCTTTTATATTTTTATCTTCATCATTAATAGGAATATTAATATCAAAAAAATATGTAAATAGGGTAAATGAATTAATAGAATTTAAAACAGCATTAAATATGTTTAAAACAAAAATGAAATATACATATGAACCAATACCTGATATTTTTTCAGAAATTTCAAATAGTTTAAATTCAAATATTTCTAATGTATTTAAAACAGCAAGTAAAAAAATGTGTAAACTTTCTGCAGGCACTGCATGGAATGTAGCTTTAGAATTAGAAGGGTTAAACATAAGTGAAGAGGACAAAAGTGTATTAGGAAATTTAGGTAAACTTCTTGGAAAAACTGATATATCAGGTCAATTAAATCAAATAGAACTAACAACAGAATTTTTAGATAATCAAATTAAAAAGGCAGAACAAGAAAGAATAAAAAATGAAAGATTATATAAAACACTAGGAGTAATTATTGGAATGACTATTGTTATTATACTTATATAAAGGAGAACGGAAATGGACATTGATTTATTATTTAAAATAGCTGCTATTGGAATTCTTGTAGCAGTTCTTCACCAAGTATTAGTAAGAGCTGGACGAGAAGATCAAGCAATGATGACAACACTAGCTGGTTTAATAATTGTATTAACAATGGTTATAAAGGAAATTAGTACATTATTTAATACAGTAAGAACAATGTTTGGATTGTAATTACGAAAGAAGGTACATATTGGAAATTGTAAAAATTATTGGAGTTCGGAATAATTGCATTAATAATAATTATTATATTAAAACAGTACAAGCCAGAATTTAGTGTGTATGTTTCTATAATTGCAGGAATAATAATAATATTTTTAATAATGGACAAGTTATATGGAATAATAAATTTACTTTTAAATATATCAAATAAAACAGGGACAGGAAGCGAATTTATAGGAATATTACTTAAAATAACTGGAATTGCAATATTAACAGAATTTGCTGTAAGTATTTGTAAAGATTCAGGAGAAAATGCAATTGCAAGTAAAATTGATTTAGGAGGAAAGATAATAATTATAAGTATATCAATTCCAATAATAACAGCACTATTGGAAATGTTATTAACAATGCTATCATAGGAGAAAAAATGTTAAAAAGAATATTAGGTATATTTATTTTAATAATTTTAATATTTAGTACAACAGTATATTCAAACAATGAAATCTTAAATTCACAAATGGAAGCTTTAAATTTAAAATCATTTATTGCAGAAGGAAAAGAATATACAAAAGAGGTTTTTCCTGAAATTGATTTACAAAAATTATTAAATTCATCGCTTACAGGAGAAATTGATAATAAAGGAATATTTCAAAGTATAATATTTCTTTTTTCTAATGAATTTTTTTCTACGATAAAAATACTTGGGACAATACTTATAATAATTGTAATACATAGTATATTAAAAACAATTAGTGAAAACCTTTCAAATAATGGAGTTTCACAAATTGCATATTATATTCAATACATATTAATTGTTACAGTAATAATGACAAATTTTTCTTCAATAATTACATCGGTAAAAGAAAGTATAAATAATTTGGTTGGATGTATTAATACATTAGTACCAATATTACTTGCTCTTTTAACGGCAACAGGAAATGTTACTTCAGCTACAATGATAGAGCCAATAATAATTTTGGTAACAATTTTTATAGGAAATGGTATAACAACAATTATACTTCCGGTGTTATTAATAGCTACAATTATAGGAATAGTTGCAAATTTGTCTGATAAAGTTCAAATAGGTAAAATGTCTAAATTTTTTAAATCAGGGATAGTCTGGTTTTTGGGAGCTTTTATATCTGTTTTTGTAGCAATAATTTCATTAGAAGGAAATTTAACAAGTAGTGTAGATGGACTGGCTGCTAAAGGAATAAAGGCGACTGTTTCTAATGCAGTTCCAGTTGTGGGAAAAGCTTTAGGAGATTCTGTTGATACTGTTTTAGGATGTGCATCATTATTAAAAAATTCTATAGGAATTGTAGGTTTAGTTATTATACTTGGAATTGTAATATCTCCAATTATAAAATTAACATTGCTAACTATAACATATAAATTTGCATCAGCAATATGTGAACCTATTGCTGATAAAAAAATAATTTCTTTGCTTGAGCAAATGGGAGATACATTTAAAGTATTGCTTGGAATTATGTTTTTTGTAGCTACAATGTTTATTGTAGGTATTGCTATAACTATAAAAATTTCTAATACAGGTTTAATGTATAGGTAGGTGAGTAAAATAGTAAAGCAAATAAACTCATGGGCACAAGGGATAGTAATTGCAGTTGTTATAGGAGCTATTATTGAATTAATAATTCCAAATGGAAAAAATAAAAAATATATAAAAACTGTAATTGGAATATATATTATATTTGTAATAATGTATCCAATAATAAATAAGTTAACTGGAAAAAGTTTAAATTTAAATAATTTAATATTAAAAACCGAAACTACTAATACAATATATAACTTAAATATGAATGAGTATATAAATAATAATTACAAAGAAACAATAAAACAAGAAATAGAAATATATTTAAATTCTAAAGGATATAAATTAAATTCAATTAATATAGAAATTGAAGATAATCAAGAATATGGAAAAATAAATCAAATTATTTTAAATATAAAAGAAGAAAATAAAACTTTGGTTAATGAAATAAACACAGTAGTAATAGGAAATACAAGTACTAAAAACAAACAAAACAATTTAAATGAAGAACAAACAAACGAAATAAAAGCATACATAGCTGAAAAATATTCAATTAATTTACAGCAAATAATAATTAATTAGGTTTATGAAAGGAAGTTATTATGTTTAAAGAAAAATTAGAAAAGTTAAAAAAGAATTTTGAAAAAAAGACAGAAGAAAATAATAAAAAAAGTATAGAAAATCTTGTATTCTTTTTAATTTTATTAATTGTAACAGTAATTGCAATAAATACAATTTGGGGACGGAAGTGAAAAAAACAACAATCATGAAACAAATAGTATGTATAAAGAACTTGCAGAAGAAAATAGTAATATAACTGAAAGCACTGAATATAATTTAGAAGAAAAGTTAAAAAACATACTCTCAAATATTTCAGGTGTAGGACAGGTTGACATTTTAATTACATATTCAGAAACAAGTGAAACAGTACCAATATATAACGAAAATTCTACAACAAGTAATACAGAAGAAACAGATACAAGTGGTGGAAAAAGAACAATTACAGAATCTAATTCAAACAAAGAAGTAGTAGTGATAGACGAAAATCGGGACTACAAGATTGGTTACAAGTAAAAACATTATGCCCAAAATAGAAGGAGCAATTGTTACTGCTGAAGGAGCAAAAAATATAAATATAAAAACAGATATAGTAAATGCAGTTTCTGCTGTAACAGGTCTTGCAGAATATAAAGTACAGGTGTTTGAGAAAAAATAATATTGTATGGGTAATTTTTGATTGTACACAAAAATGTAGGGGCAATTTTAATCGCCCGATCTCTAAAAATTTTCAAAAAGAAAAGGAGAAAAAAATGAAAATATTTAAAAGAAATCAATTAATAATTTTGGTAATATCATTAATGTTAATTACGGTTGGGTATTTAAACTTTACATCAAATAATTCAACTAATACATTAGAAACAAGTACAATTGTTTCTGATAGAGATGATGTAAGCATAGGAGATGCACAATTGGTTGCTGCAAATATTACAGAATTTGAAAATATTACTAGTGAGAATGAAATTGTTGAAAATGAAAATTTAACAAAAGAAACCACAGAAACCTCATTACAAGTTACAGAAGAAAATGATGATTATTATTTTGAAAAAGCAAAATTAGAAAGAAGCTCTATGTATTCAGAATTATTAGAAACTTACCAAGAAATATATAATAACGTTAATTCAAACAATGATCAAAAAGCAGATGCTATAAATAAAATAACATATATAAACAATACAAAAAACGCAATAATGATTGCAGAAAATTTAATAATGGCAAAAGATTTTGAAAATGTTATTATATTTGTAAATGATGAAAGTATAAGTGTAGTTATAAAAATTGAAGAGCTAAAAACAGAGGACGTGGCACAAATACAAAACATAATTTCTAGAGAATTAAATGTAGAGACAGAAAAAATTCATATAAGTAATAGATAAAAAGAAATACATATAAAGTATTTCTTTTTTCATTGACAAGGTAAAAAGTTAAATATATAATAAACTCAATAAAAACACTTAAAAATATGGGGGAATAGTAAATGCAGTCTTTAAGAAAATACAGAGTAACAGTACTTGTAATAACAGACATATTAATAATTTGTGCTGCTCAATTTATAAGTGGTTTTTTAATGTCTAAAAATAATGTTTTATATACAGATTCATACATGAAAACACTTGCAAATACAATAATAGCATCTATAGTTGTGTATGAAGCTGTTTTTGTTATATTTAAGACATATATGAATATTACAAGATATGAAAACGGAAAAGATTATATAAGTTATATAATTTTATCTATGTTGTCAGGTGGAATAATATTTTTAACTGCATTTTTATTTAGATTACCATTTGTAGAAAGTAAACAAATAATGTTATCTACAATATTAATATCAGTTGCTGTTGTATCATATAGAGTAATAATTAGATTTATACTTACAGGAGACGGTACAGGAGTAAAACAAAATACAGGTAAAAATAATTTATTAATAATTGGTGCAGGAGAAGCTGCAAGAGAACTAATTAAAACTGCAAAAACAAATTTTAAATTAACATATAATATTGTTGGATTAATAGATGATAATCCAAATAAGATTGGTTACTTTATATCTGGAAAACAAATTTTAGGAAGTAGATTTGATATTCCAAGAATTTGTGAAGAAAAAAATGTAAAAACAATATTCTTTTCAATTGCAAATATTAATAGTATAAATAAAAAACAAATATTAACAATATGCCAAGAAACAGGAGCAAAAATAAGAATTTTACCAGGAATGGTAGACATAATAAAAAACAAATCTTTATTAAGCAACTTAAGAGATGTAGAAATTGAAGATTTACTAGGAAGAGATGCCATAGAACTAGAAAACGAAAATATAGAAGAACTTATAAAAGATAAATGCGTTTTGATAACTGGTGGTGGAGGATCTATTGGTTCAGAACTTTGTAGACAAGTTGTAAAACACAATCCTAAAACATTAGTAATATTCGACATATACGAAAATAATTTATACAATATACAAATGGAATTAAGGCAAAATAATTTTGATCAAAAAACAAATATAGTAGCTGTTGTTGGAAGTGTTAGAGACAAATCAAGATTAGATGAAGTATTTAAAAGATATAAGCCATATATTGTATTTCATGCAGCTGCACATAAACATGTTCCATTAATGGAAGTAAGTCCATTAGAAGCAATAAAAAATAATGTTTTTGGAACATATAATACTGTTAATATAGCAGATAAATATAACGTAAAAAAATTTATATTAATTTCTACAGATAAAGCAGTAAATCCAACAAATATTATGGGCGCAACAAAAAGAATGTGTGAAATGATAGTACAAGCCAAAAATAATGTAAGTAAAACAGAATTTGCTGCAGTTAGATTTGGAAATGTTTTAGGAAGTAATGGATCTGTACTTCCACTATTTAAAAAACAAATATCAATTGGAGGTCCTGTAACTGTAACACATAAAGAAATAACAAGATTTTTTATGACAATACCAGAAGCAGTTGGATTGGTTTTACAAGCTGCAAGTTATGCAAAAGGTGGAGAAGTTTTTGTATTAGATATGGGAGAACCTGTTAAAATATATGATTTAGCAGAGAGTTTAATAAAATTATCAGGATTAGAACCAAATGTTGATATACAAATAAAAATAACTGGATTAAGACCTGGAGAAAAACTTTATGAAGAATTACTTATGTCAGAGGAAGGTTTAAAACAAACTGCACATAATAAAATATTTATAGGGAATCCAGGAAGTATAAAAATAAAAGAACTTAAAGAAAAAATAAAACAATTAAAAGAACTTACACAACACGAATCTATTAGTAGTGTAGAAATAAAAGAAACAATGAAAAAAATTGTGCCAACATATCACGAACCAGATGAAATGAATATAACTCAAAAAAATTCTAGACAAGAAATTCAAAGTAAAATAATAGATACTGCTGTTAAAGTGAAAAAAATAGCAGATTACAATAAAGTTACAAAAGAACAAACTTTAAAAGAAGCGTAAAGGAATAAAATGAAAAAGAAAATTTTAATTTTTTTATTAATAATTTGGATGATAACTGTATTTTTCTTTTCAATGGAACAGGCAGAAAGATCAAGCAATACAAGTGGAAAAGTAATAAAAACAGTATTAAAAGTAACAAATCAACCACAAACAAAAGAAAATGTAGAAAAGTTACAATTTCCTGTTAGAAAATTAGCACACCTTACATTGTATACAATTGGTGGAATAATAGCTATTTTATTATTAAACGAATATGATATTTCAATAAGAAAGAAAATATTAATTAGTGAATTAATAATACTTTTATATGCAATATCAGATGAAATACATCAATATTTTATTCCAGGAAGAGGAGCAAAAATAACAGATGTATTAATAGATTCTGTTGGGCGGATTAATTGGAATATTAATAATAGGAATGTTTGTAAAGAAAAAAAACAATTAAAAGAAGGAAAAATAAAATGTACAAAAAAATTATAAAAAGAATATTGGACTTTGTTCTATCTTTAATAGGATTAATAGCTTTATTGCCATTTTTTTTAATATTTGCAATAATCATTAAAATAGAGTCAAGAGGACCAATTTTCTTCAAACAGGAACGAATTGGAAAAAACAAAAAAATTTTTAAAATATATAAATTTAGAACAATGAGGACAGATACACCAAAAGATATGCCAACTCATATGTTAAAAAATGCTGATGCGTATATAACGAAATTTGGAAAATTTATGAGAAAAACAAGCATAGATGAGTTACCACAGCTAATTAACATATTAAAAGGTGAAATGACAATAATTGGTCCAAGACCAGCACTTTGGAATCAAGAAGATTTAATAGAAGAAAGAGATAAATACAATGTTAATAGTGTTAAACCAGGACTAACTGGATGGGCACAAGTAAATGGAAGAGATGAATTAGAAATACCAATAAAGGCAAAATTTGATGGAGAATATATAAGAAAAATATCATTTGTATTTGATATAAAGATATTCTTAAAAACAATTATAAAAGTATTTAAACATGATGGAATTGTAGAAGGAACAAAAGAGGTGTAAAAATTAGTGAATAAAAAGAAAGTATTATTCGTGGCAACAGTTAATTCCCATATTGAAAATTTTCATCTGCCATATTTGAAAATGTTTAAAGACAAAGAATATGAAGTTAGTGTATGTACAGGAGAAAAAGGTGAAATTCAATATTGTGATAAAAAATATGAAATTTCGGTTACAAGAAGTCCATATAAAATTAATAATTTAAAAGCTATTAAACAACTAAGAAAAATAATAGAAGAAGAAAAATTTGATATTATTCATTGCCATACACCAATGGGAAGCGTTGTTACAAGATTAGCCGCAAAAAATGCAAAAAAAAAATATGGAACAAGAGTAATATATACAGCACATGGATTTCATTTCTATAAAGGAGCATCATTATTAAACTGGTTGTTATTTTATCCAGTCGAATGGTATTTAGCAAAATATACAGATACGTTAATTACAATAAATACAGAAGATTATGAAAGAGCAAAGAAAAAATTTAGTAAAAGATGTAAAGATATCCAATATGTTCCAGGTGTCGGAATTGATGAAAAAAAGTTTGATTTTGAAATGTCACAGGAAGAAAAACATCTACTAAAAAAATCTTTAGGCTTAAAAGATGATGATTTTGTGTTAACATGTGTAGCAAGATTAGATAAAAATAAAAATCAGGGATTTTTAATTAAATGCATGAAAGATTTGACAAAAGAAAATGATAAAATCAAATTATTATTAATTGGACCAGATGAATTAAATGGATATTATCAAAATTTAGTCAAAAAATATAATTTGGAAAAAAATATATATTTTTTAGGTAAAAGAAAAGATGTACCACAATTATTAAAAATAGCAAATATAGTAGTAAGTGCTTCAAAAAGAGAGGGGCTGCCGGTAAATATATTAGAAGCTTTAGCTTCTGAGAAACCAGTGGTATCTTTAAAATGTAGAGGAATAAATGATTTAATACAAAACGAGAAAAATGGTTTTTTGGTAAATAAAAGTAATTATAAAATATTTTGTAAATATATTGAAAAAATATATAAAAATGGAAACATTATAAAAATTAAAAAAAATGATATAAAACAACTGAATATTGGAAATACAGTAAAAAAAATGAGAAATATTTATTTAATTGAGGATGATGAAAATAAAAGTGAAAAAGAGTTTAATAATTATAGATTTAATATTTAATATTTTAATATTACAAATAATTAATGAATTAGCAATATCAAATGTGATTCCTACACTAGTTTTGTTAACAGTTAATTCACTAGTTTGTATGACTATAATATTTAAATCAGTTGAAAATAAAAAAATATGTTATTATATGATGGGATCATATTTTATAAAAATGATGTTATTGTTTTTTGATATTTATGGAAAAGATATATATATATTACCTAATAGCGGTTATGATAGTGAAATGTTTTATAAAACAGCAGTAATTGCAAAAATAATAGAAACTAGAGGTTATACGTTGTTTTTAAAAATATTATTTTATGCTTTTGGAGATAATAGAATAATGTTTCAATATGTTAATATCCTTTTTAGCTTAGGCACACAAATTTTAATATTAAATATAATGAAACAATTAAAAATAGATGGTAAAAAAATTCTAATATCATTATTTTTGATATGTTTTCTACCTAATAACATGATTATTTCATCTATATTATTACGTGAACCTTTAATGATTTTATTAAATACAATATCATTATATTATTTTATAAAATGGTTTAATACATTTAAAAATAGCTATTTTATAAAAGCTATAATTTTTGTATTATTGTCAACATATTTTCATTCTTCAATGATATTTATTATATTACCATATTCTTTTGCATACGTTTTTTATAATAAAAATAAAGATAAATTTTTATTTACTAAAAAATGTATTTTTACTTTTTCAATTATAATGATATGTTTTTGGGGAATATATAGTATTTTTGGAACTTATCTGTTTAAATATTTTGAAGGATTAAATGATTTTAACAAAATAACAACTAAAATTAGTAATTATGCAGTGGGGGGGTCAGCATATTTAGGCTTTTTAGCAAATGCTACTTCACCTATAATTCTTATATTATCAGCTCCACTTAAATTGATTTATTTTTACTGTGCACCAATGCCATGGGACTGGAGAGGTATAGGAGATATTATTGCTTTTTTATTAAGTTCATTGATATATATATATATATTATTTAAATGTATAATGTCAAAGAATAAAAATAGCTTAAATAAAATTATAATACTAATTATATTAACATTAGGATTAGTTTATGGGATGAGTTGTTTTAATACGGGAACAGCTATAAGGCATAGAGAAAAAACAATACCATTTATAGTCATTTTATATAGTTTAATAGAAGAAAAAGAGAAAAAAGTACATAAACACAATAAAACTTCTACATTTATAAACTAATAATAAAAATTATGGAGCAGAAAATGTTGGTATATATAATTATTAATAATTTTTATCTAGATGTAATTTAATGATATATCAAAATAATAAAAAATGAAAGGAGCAAGTTATAAGTTAATAATTTGTTAAAAATAAAATGAGTGAAGTGAAAAGAATATTACATGTTATTGGTGGAATGAATCAAGGAGGAGTAGAAAATCTTCTCATGAATTTATATAGAAATATTGATAGGGAAAAAATACAATTTGATTTTTTAGTAAACAGAAAAGGAGTATTTGATGAAGAAATAAAAAATTTAGGAGGAAATATTTATTATATAAAAGCATTACAAAAATCTAGAATAACTAAATATATTAAATCTTTAGATGATTTTTTTGTCGACCATAAAGAATATAAAGTAATACATTCACATTTAAACCAAGTAACAGGTATTATTTTAGAAAGAGCAAAAAAAGCAAATATACCAATAAGAATTTCTCATAGTCATAGTTCTAAAGCACATAAGAATTTAATTATAAAAATATATAAAAATTATTTAGGAAGTAAAATAAAACACAATGCAACCATTTTATTACGGGTGTTCTGATAAAGCTTGTAAATGGCTTTATGGAAAGAATAAGGATAAAGCTATAATAATAAAAAATGGAATAGAAACAGAAAAATTTTGTTTTAACGAAAATATAAGAAAGAAAAAGAGAGAAGAATTAGGAATAAAAGAATGCGAATTTATAATTGGGCATGTTGGCAGATTTTGTGTTGCCAAAAATCATGAATATTTAATAAAAATATTTAATGAATATAATAAAATTAATAATAATTCAAAATTGATATTAATTGGTGATGGAGAATTACGAGAAAAAATAACTAAAGAAATAAAAAAATTACATCTTGAAAAAAAAGTATTGATACTTGGATTTAGAAATGATACAAATGAATTACTACAAGCAATGGACTGCTTTGTTTTTCCTTCAATTTACGAGGGATTACCACTTTCTTTAATTGAAGCACAAGCAGCTAATTTAATGATTTTAGCATCAAATAAAATAACTAAAATGACAGATATTACTGGAAATATTAAATTTTTAGATATAAATCAAAATTCAATAGAATGGGCAAAAAGAATTCCAATAAAACCATTAGAAAGATTTAATCAAAAATTAAAAATAAAAGAAGCTGGATATGACATAAAAGCTATTTGCCAAGAACTTGAAAAAATATATTTAAAATAAAAATATTTTTGTATAAAAAAACAAACTAAAAAAGCATGACTTGATTTTCAAGTATTGTGTTATTAAGTTTAAGGACATATTGCTCTTTACAGAAAGGAAAATATATAATGAATAAAAGTAGAACAGAAAATTCGTTTAGAAATTTTATTTATGGAATGTCATCAAAAATTATATATATTATTGTTGGATTTATAGCAAGAACTATCTTTATTTATTTGTTAAACAAAGAATATTTAGGAATAAATAGCCTTTTTACAAATATTTTGACATTACTTTCAATAACAGAATTGGATATAGGGACTGCGATAATTTTTAGTATGTACAAACCAATTGCTGAAAATGATAAAGAAAAAATTAAGTTATTAATGAATGTTTATAAAAAAATATACTGTATAATTGGCATAATTGTTTTTTTACTTGGAATCATATTAATTCCTTTTTTAAAATATATTGTTGGTAGTACTTATAATATAAAAGAAAATCTAATATTAATTTATTTTTTATTTTTAATTAATGCTACAATTTCATATTTCTTTTCATACAAAAGATCACTAATTTCTGCAAATCAACAAGAATACATAAACATAAAAACTCATGTTTATGTAAATGTAACAATGAATATATTGCAAATTATTGAATTATATATTTTTAAAAATTATATTATTTATTTGGTAATTCAAATAATAATGACAATAATTGAAAACCTTGTTATTGCATATAAAACAAATAAATTATATCCATTTATCAAAGAAAAATGTACAATTAATTTTAAAGAAAATGAGAAAAAAGAAATATTTAAAAATTCAAAAAGTATGGTTCTATATAAAATTGGATTTTTACTTGTAGATAATACAGATAATATAATAATTTCTAGCATGTTAGGAATTGTTTTAGTAGGATTATATTCAAATTATTTTACTTTAATAACTGCAATTGCAACAGTGTTAAGAACAGGAATAAGTGGAATAACATCGAGCGTAGGGAATTTGAATGCCATTGAAACTAATTCAAAAAAGAAGGAAATTCTAGAAGATTTAGTTTTATTATGTAATTGGTTATATGGCATTTGCGGAATAGTATTTTTATGTGTAGTTAATGATTTCGTTCCAATTTGGATAGGAAAAGAATATGTATTAGATTTATTTACGGTTTTTTCTATAGTATTTTGTTTTTATATTAATGGAATACAAATACCAGGATACTTTTATAGAATTACGACCAATGTAATAACCAAAAAGAATATAGTTCCAATAATTGCTATTTTAATTAATATTATTTTATCTGTAATTTTAGGAAATTTTTGGGGATTATCTGGAATATTGCTTGCAACAGGAATAGCACGACTATCCACTACTGTTTGGAACGATTTATATAATGTCTATAAGCAAGAATTTAATACACCTGTAAAAAATATATTTTTTAAAATTATTCAAAATTTTTTGACTGTTGTATTGATAGGAGTTTTATGTGTTTTTATATCAAATTATATTGTTGTAACCAGTTTATGGATATTACTTATAAAAGTTCTAATTACATTTATTATTGCCAATGGAATAATGTTATTATGCAATTTTAGAAAAAATGAATTTTTTAGATTAAAAAATAGATTGTTAGGAATATTAAATAAAAAAACTATAAACATATAATTAAAAGGAAGAAAAAATGAACAAACTAAAATCAATAATTAAAAATAATAAAATTATATATTTTATTTATAATTATACATTTTCATTTATTCTTAAATTAATTGGATTATTTTGCAAAATTGATAATAAATTAATTTTATTTAATTCATTTGGGGGAGCAAAATATGATGATAGTCCTAAAGTAATATATGAATATATGAAAAAAAACAAAGAATATGAAAAATATAAATTAATATGGGTTTTAGATAATCCAGATATAATTAATGATTTATCTATTAGAACTGTAAAAAATAATTCAATTAAATTCTTTATTACAGCCTTAAAGGCTAAATATTGGATTACAAATTCATCAATGGAAAGAGGCTTAAAATTCAAGAAAAAAAAGACAATATACATTAATACATGGCATGGAACTCCACTAAAAAAAATGGGAATAGATACGATAACTACGACTAGTAAATTTAGAGTAAGTAAACCAGATATATTTTATTGTCAAAGTGTTTATGATGCAAATGTTTTTAGTAAATCCTTTCAATATGATAAAAAAACAATGAAAATAAAAGGACTTCCAAGAAATGATGAATTGTGTGACACAAAATTAGAAGAAATTAGAAATATTAAGGAAAAATTGAAAATACCTTTTGATAAAAAAGTAATATTATATGCTCCAACTTTTAGAGAATATAATTGTGATATCAATGGATGCTTTATAGCACCACCAATTGATATACACAAATGGAAAGATAAATTAAGCAATGAATACATTGTTTTGTTTAGAGCTCACTATGAAGTAAACAAAATATTAAATATTAAAGATGATAAATTTATTTATAATATGACTGATTATTCAAACCTAAATGAGTTATTGAAAATTTCAGACATTTTGATTTCAGATTATTCAAGTATTATGATTGATTATTCAATTTTGGAAAGGCCAATATATAGTTATTGTTATGACTATGAAGAATATTTACAAAAAAGAGGTTTGTATTTTGATTTAAGGGAAAAACTTCCCAATGGTATATGCACAAATGAGGATGATTTATTAAAACAAATACAAGAATGTGATTTTGAGAAACAAAAAATTAAAACTAGAAAATTAAAAGAAGAATTCGTACAGGTTTATGGAAATGCAAGAAAATATATTGATGAAATCATAAAAAAGGAGGAAACAACTTAAATGAAAAGAATTTTAACTTATGGTACTTTTGATTTGTTACATTTTGGACATATTGAAATTTTAAGAAGAGCAAAGGCTTTAGGAGATTATTTAATTGTTGCATTATCAACAGATGAATTTAATGAAATAAAAAACAAAAAGGCATATCATAATTTTGAAACTAGGAAGAAGATGCTAGAGGCAATAAGATATGTCGATTTAGTTATACCAGAAAATTCATGGGATCAAAAAAGAAATGACGTTTTGGAATACAAAGTTGATATAGTTGTAATGGGGTCAGATTGGGAAAAAAATGAAAAATTTGAATGCTTGAAGGATATATGTGAAGTGAAATATCTTTCAAGAACAGAAGGAATTTCTACAACAAAAATAAAAAAAGATCTTAAACTACAAGAACCAATAAATGAAATTAATCAAGTTCCCAACAATTAACAATTAGTATAATAATAGATTAAAAATATTTGACATTTGTTTTTCTAATGGTATAATTCATGTAAGTGAGAGGAGAGATACATATGAAAAAAAAATTAGCAATATGGTTATTAGTAGTATTTTTTATAGTAATATTTTCAGTTACTGTTAATGCTGAATCAGCAGAGGTTCTTTCTAATAAATTATATAATAAGCTTGCACCTTATGGTATGACTAATAATGATAGGGTTAAAGTAGAAAGATATTTAGAACAATATCCTGTTACAGATGAAGAAGCAGATGTTGTTTTTTCAATGGCAGATCAAATGGTAGAACTAATGAATAAAGCTGGAACAAATGATATATCAAAAATTTCAAATGAAGAAAAACAAAAGGTTAAAGATATTGCAATAGAGGCAGCGTCGACTGTTGGTGCAACTTTGGTTTTTAAACCTTCTTGGGTAGAAATTTATAGAGATGGAAAACTTGTTGAAAGTGTAAAATATAGTAATGGAAAACTTGTATATACAGGTAATAACATAAATTTTGCTTTGATTACAGTGGTTTTGGTAGTAGTTGTCCTTACCTTGACATTAATTCTAAAAAAGAAGAAAGCAAATAAATAAAATAAAAAAAACTATAAAAGCAATTATTAAAAATTTTATAGTTGCTTTTATAGTTACAATATTAATTTTATTGCTTATAAAACTATTTTTTGGACAACAAATAAACGAAGTAGTTTTACTAATTAATAAATTTGCAATAGTTGATAAAAGTATTTCTGATAATACAAAAATTGTAATAAATGAAAATCGTAAAGTTTTAGAATCCTATCCAGAATATGGAACACAATATGCAACAATTAAAATACCTAAAATTGATATAAATTTACCTGTTTATTTTGGAGATACCTTAGAAATTTTAAAAAATGGAGTGGGACATTCAAGTGGAAGTTATTTTCCGGGAGAAGGTGGTTCTATTATATATATGGGTCATAATTCTAAAAAGATTTTTAGAAATTTTTCAAAATTAGAAATTGGTGATGAAATTTATATTAGTACTACCTATGGCGAATATTCATATATAATTTATGATATGCAAATTGTTAATGAAACGGATGTAGAAAAATTACCAATACAGAAAGAGGAGGAAATTCTTATGGTATATACTTGCTATCCATTTGAAAATATTGGATATGCAAATCAAAGATATGTAGTATATGCTAAATAGAAATGAAATAATATGAAAAATATTTTAAGCTTTTTTTTAATTATATTTTTGACAATATGTTTTATTTTTAGTTTAATTGAAACTTTGTTGTACTGTAATCTTTTTAATTTAAATTCTTTAAAAAAACAACTAGAAAAAAATAATTTTTATTCAGAGACATATAATTTAGTTATGAAAAATTTTTCAAATTATATAGATCAATCTGGGTTTGATGAAAATATTTTAGAAGGAATTTATACTGAAGAAGATGTTAAAAATGATATAAACAATATTTTAGACAATATTTATTTAGGAACAAACAATTCAGTTGATGCATTAGAAATTAAGGAAAATTTAAATAAAAAAATTGATGAATTAGGTGTAAAAAATGAATATAACCAAAAGGCAATAGATGAATTTGTAGACAGCATTTATAATGAATATTTTAATACAATTATAAAAATGGAATATGAAAATGAAATAAGTAATAGTTTTTTAAAAATCAAATATTGGGTAAAAAACATTATAATAGCAACATATATATTTATAGCTATTTTGGTTGTAGCAAGTTTAAAAATTAATATAAACAATATAGGAATTTCATTAATATCAAGTGGAATATTTACAGTAATTTCTTATTTATATATAAATAAAAGTATAAATGTTTCGAATATTGTAGTCATAACTGATGCTATGTCAAAATTAATCA
The DNA here is from genome assembly GCA_002314935.1 of Clostridiales bacterium UBA1742. Lineage (GTDB taxonomy): Bacteria > Bacillota > Clostridia > TANB77 > CAG-508 > CAG-452. The sequence goes on from DCHW01000063.1 coordinate 16,937, forward strand.
TTTCAATTATTTGTGCAATCTTAAAGACATATTTATTTGTTGGAACAGCTTTTATTACAGCTGGAATTATTATAATCTGTACACATGAAGAATTGAAAAAAAAAATAATTTTTTTGTTTTTAACACATTTCTACAAATTTCGACAAAAGATATATGCTATAATAAAAATGAACTTTTTCTAAAGTTTAATAATATATATTTATGAAAAAGTGTATATGGGGGAAAGAATATTCAAAGAGATAATGGATATTCTTGAAAGAGCTAAATTAATTTAAACTATTAATTTGGCTCTTTTTTTTGATGTAAAAATAAAGCAAAAAACAAATCAATATAAATATTTAATAAATCTTGACTTTTTATTGCTTATATTGGTATAATATAAACAATATGTAAAGGCTACGAAGAGAAATAGTATATATTTGTGAACTTTAAGAGAAGAGTTGGTTGGTGCAAAACTTTAAGGGATTAAATATAGAACCAGTCTTGGAGCTGTAAAACTGAAATAAAAATAGTAAGTTTTATCGGATGTCCACCGTTATTAGGGAATTAATGTTAAAGTATTAAACGTAGATATTAAATGAGAGTAGAAGAAATTCTAAAAATAGGTGGTAACACGGATAAGTATATTCGCCCTAAGTTATTAAACTTAGGGTTTTTGTTTTTTTATAAGGAGGATTTTATATGAGATTAAGTAAAGAATTTTTCTATACATTAAGAGAAGATGCAAATGATGAAGATTCTGTAAGTGGAAAATTACTTGTAAAAGCTGGTTACATAAGAAAAATAAGTAATGGTGTTTATGCAAAGATGCCTTTAGGAGTTAAAGTTACAGAAAATATTAAAAAAATTGTAAGAGATTGTATGAACGAAAAAGATGCAACAGAAGTTGCAATGCCATTTTTAATACCTATGGAAATTTTTGAAAAAACTGGAAGAGCAAATAGCTTTGGAGATTTTATGTTTTCGCTTAATGATAGAGTAAACAGAAATTATGCTTTAGGACCAACTGATGAAGAAATGTTTGCATTAGTTTCTACTAACAAGGTTAAATCGTATAAAGATTTACCATATACAATTTATCAAATTGGTACTAAATTTAGAGATGAAATGAGACCAAGATTAGGACTAATTAGAACAAGAGAGTTTACAATGAAGGATGCATATAGTTTTGATGCTGATGTTGAAAGCTTGGATAATTCATATCAAAAAATGTTTGATGCATACAATAAAATATTTACTACATTAGGAATGGATTATGTAATAGTGAGAGCAGATACAGGACTAATGGGAGGAATGTTATCAGAAGAATTTCAGGCGATTTCTGATACAGGTGAAGATATTCTTGTATTATGTGATTCTTGTGATTATGCTTCTAATATGGAAATTGGAACATGTAAATCTTTAGAAGATGATACAGCAGAATATCAAGAGGTAAAAGAAATGCATACACCTGATATTGGAAAAATTGAAAGTCTTGTTAATGAACTTGGAATTTCTATAGATAAACTTATAAAAACTATGATATATAAGGTTGGAGATACCTTTTATGCATGTATGGTTCCAGGAAATAGAGAAATAAATGAAACTAAATTAAGCAAATTATTAAAAACAGATGATATATGTTTGGCAGAGCCAGAAGATGTTGTAAGAATTACAAATGCAAAAGTTGGATTTGCAGGACCAATTGGTTTAGATATTCCTATTATAATGGATGAAGAAATTTCTCATAAAAAGAATTTTGTAGTAGGAGCAAATAAAAGCGATTATCACTTGGAAAATGTAAACGTTAAAGATTTTAACCCTACAATTATTGCTGATATAAAAAATGTTTTAGAGGGTGATATTTGCCCTAAATGTGGTGGAAAAATTTATTTAAAAAAAGGAATTGAAGTTGGAAATACTTTTAAACTTGGTACAAAATATTCTGAAGGAATGGGATTAAATTATTTAGATAAAGATAATAAACTTCAACCTGTTGTTATGGGATCTTATGGAATTGGTATAGAAAGAATAGCAGCTGCTTTGGTAGAACAAAATCATGATGAAAATGGAATTATCTGGCCAATTAATGTTGCTCCATACAAAGTTGGAATAGTATTAATAAACAATAAAGATGAAAATCAAGTGGAAGTAGCTGAAAGATTATATAAAGAATTAATGGATTTAAATATTGATACAATAATTGATGATAGAGATGCAAGACCAGGTGTTAAATTTAAAGATATGGATTTAATTGGTACACCAATAAGAATTACAGTTGGAAAAGGATGTATTGATAATAAAGTTGAATTAAAACTTAGAAAAGAAAATGAAGTAGAAGAAGTAGATATTGAATCTATCATTCAAAAAATTAAAGAAATAATATAATAAAAATAAAAGGTAATCATTTACACTTGATTTTAGTAAAATATTGTTATTTTTCTATTGCAAATATTAAATTATATAGATATAATATTTTAGTATGAGAAACAAAAGGTAAAAAATATTTTGTTGTATATTTATAATTAAAACACGAAATTTAGTTGGAGGAATACAAATGGAAGAATTGGATTTAAAGCAATTATTTGATATGTTAAGAAAAAAAATAATTTATATAATTATACTAACCATAGTTGCAATAATTATAGGAGTCATTTATTCTTTTTATTTAAAAACTCCATTATACAAATCAAAAACAACAATTGTGCTTACAAAATCAGGCGAAGATAGTAAAATATATATAGAAGATGAAGCTGGTATTACAACAGCAGATTTAGACAGAAACTCAAAATTAATAAAAACATATAGTGAACTTGTAAAAAGTGAATCTGTTTTAGACAAAGTAATTGAAAAACTAAATTTAAATTTAACAGCCACAGATATTAGAAAAAATATAACTGTAAGTGCAGTTGAAGATACAGAGCTTATAGAAATTAGCATAAAAAATGAAGATGCTACTTTAGCTAAAACAATTGCAGATGAAATTGCAAAGTGTTTTATTGAAAGAACTGTAGAAATTTATCAAATTGAAAATTTATGTATTGTTGATGAAGCAAAGATTGCTACAGAACCATGCAATATAAATCATATAAAAGATTTGACAATATTTACAATGGTTGGTATTATTGCCGGATTTGGAATTGTATTAGTTTTAAATTTATTTGAAAATACAGTAAAAGATAAAAATATGATTGAAAATAACACAGATTTAAAAGTAATTTATGAAATTCCAAAATTTGAAAAAAGTTCCTCTAAAAGAAAAAATGAACTAATTGTATTAGGTGGTTCAAAAAGTATACAGGCAGAATCTATTAAAAGCTTAAGAACAATATTAAGCTATATGGATGTTGGAAAAAAACTTAGTAGTATTCTTATTACAAGTACAGTTCCTGGCGAAGGAAAAAGTTTAGTGTCTGCAAATATTGCAGTTGCATTTGCTCAATTAGGATATAAAGTTATTTTAATAGATGCTGACATGAGAAAGGGCAGACAAAATAAAATATTTGGAATTTCTAAAACTCCAGGAATTTCTAATTATCTTTCTGGAATTGCAGATAGTGGACAAGATTTAACATCTAGAGATATAGAATTTTTCTTACAAACTACTGGAATTGATAATTTACTTTTAATGACAAGTGGAAGCGTACAATCAAATTCATCTGAACTATTATCAAATGCAAAATTTGATGAATTATTAAATATTTTAAAACATAATTGTGATTTAATTATAATTGATGGAACTCCTAGTGCTATTGTTACAGATGCCGTAATTATTTCAAGAAAGGTAGATACAACTATTTTAGTTGAAGAAGTAAATGTTGCAAAATGTGAAGAAATAGAAAAAGTAGAAATGGACATAAAAAAAGTTGGTGGAAATATAGCTGGTATTGTATTAAATAAAACAGAAATTTCTAAAAAAACCTATGAACACAATTATAGATATTATGCAAGTGATAGTCATCCAACAATTAAATAGGATTAATAAAAAATATTTACAAATTGCTTGTAAATATTTTTTTTACTGATATAATATACACTAGTAAAATTGAATTTTTAAGGAGTGAATTAAATATGGTAAAAAAGGTTGCAATTATTACTAATGGAGGAGATTGTCCTGGATTAAATGCAGTTATTAGAGCTATAGTAAAAACAGCAGAAACTCATGGGGTTGAATGCTATGGATATATAGAAGGATACAAAGGTTTATTAGAAAACAACTATATAAAACTAGAATCAAACGGAAGTGCTTCTGGTTTGTTACATAGAGGTGGAACAATAATAGGAGCATCAAATAGTACAAATTTATTTAATTACCCTGTAGAAGAAAATGGAGAAATAGTATATAAAGATATGTCTTATGTAGCAGTTGAAAATGCTAAAAATGCTGGATTTGATTGTATATTTACTTTAGGTGGAGATGGAACACAAAAATCTGCAAGAGATTTTTCTTTAAGGGGATTAAATGTAATTGGTGTTCCAAAAACAATAGATAATGATGTAGCTCATTCTGAAATTACATTTGGATATAATACAGCTGTATCTGTTGCAACTGAAGCACTAGACAGATTGCATTCAACAGCAGAATCTCATCATAGAATTATGACTTTAGAAGTTATGGGAAGATATGCAGGATGGATTGCTTTAGAATCTGCAATTGCAGGTGGAGCTGATGCTGCTATAATACCAGAAATACCATATGATATAAATAAAATTGCAGATAAAATTAACAAAAGAAAAGAAGAGGGAAAGAAATTTAGTATTATTGTTGTTTCTGAGGGGGCAAAACCAAAAGACGGAGAAATAATGATAAAAAGAACTTTGGATGAAGGAAAAGGACTAGATAATATAAGACTTGGCGGAATTGGTGAAAAACTTTCAAGAGATTTAGAAGAACTTACAGGAATGTCTTCTAGGAATACAGTTTTAGGATATGTACAAAGAGGAGGAACACCTACTGCATTTGATAGAGTTTTATCTACAAAATATGGAACAAAAGCAATGGAACTTGCATTAGCAGAAAAATTTAATGTACTTGTAACACTAGAAGGTGGAAAACTTGGATATGTAGCATTAGAAGATGTTGTTGGAAACAACAAAGAAATTGGTGCACGTTCTGGTGGAACAAAAAGTACAAATATTAAAAGAGTAACAATGGATGATGATTTAGTAAAAGTAGCAAGAGATTTAGATATATGTTTGGGAGATTAGGAGGTAAAATATGATTAATTTTAAAAAAGCAATTGCAGATGCAATTGCAGATGTTACAAATCTTGATACAAAAGAATTAGAAACATATATTGAAATACCACCAAATGCAGACTTGGGAGATTATGCATTTCCATGTTTTAAATTAGCAAAAAGTTTAAGAAAAGCACCTCCTATGATTGCAAATGACATAAAAGAAAATATAAAAGTTGATGAAAATTTAATAGAAAAAATAGAAGTTGTTGGTGGATATTTAAATATTTATATAAACAAACAAGCACTTGTAAAAACAGTGTTAGAAGAAATTGATGCTAAAAAAGAAAAATTTGGTTCTTCAGATATGGGACAAGGTAAAAATGTTGTAATTGATTATTCTGCACCAAATATTGCTAAACCATTTCATATAGGACATTTACGTTCTACAGTTATTGGAGGGTCTATATATAAAATATACAATTTCCTTGGATATAACAGTGTTGGAATAAATTATTTGGGAGATTGGGGATTGCAATTTGGTAAGGTAATGGCTGGAATTTCTTTATGGAAAGATGAATATGATTTTCAAAATGATGAAATGACTAGTATTTTAAAGACATATATTAGATTTAATAAAGAAGAAAAAGAAAAGCCAGAGCTTACAGATTTAGCAAGAGAGTATTTTAAACGATTAGAAGATGGAGAAGAAGAGATAGTTAAAATGTGGGAACATATTAGAGAAATAAGCTTAGAAAACTATCAAAAAACTTATAATTTATTAAACTCAAAATTTGATTCATATAATGGTGAAGCATATTATAATGATAAAATGCAACCTGTTGTAGATGAATTGCAAGAGAAAGGTTTATTAAAAGAATCACAAGGAGCTCATGTAGTTGATTTAGAAGAATATGGAATGCCACCATGTATAATAATTACATCTGCAGGTACAACAATATATGCTACAAGAGATTTAGCTTCATTAAAGGAAAGAATAAAAAAATATAACTTTGATAAAGCAATTTATGTAGTTGGAAATGAACAACAATTACATTTTAAACAAGTATTTAAAGTTTTAGAATTAATGGGATACGAAGAATATAGTAAAAATTGTGTTCACGTTCCTTTTGGATTAGTTGTAGATAAAGATGGAGAAAAAATTGGTTCAAGAAAAGGAAATTCAGTATTTTTAGAAGATATTTTAAATGAAGCTATAGATAAAGTAAGAACAATAATAGAAGAGAAAAATCCAAATTTAGAAGACAAAGAGGAAATTGCAAAAAAAGTTGGAGTAGGAGCTATTATATTTAATGATTTATCTAATAGCAGAATAAAAGACGAAATTTTTGATTGGGATATGATATTAAATTTTCAAGGAGAAACAGGACCATATATTCAATATATTTATGTAAGAACAAAAAGCCTATTGGAAAAAGCTGGATACATACCAGAATTTAAAGATGTTAATATTGGCAAAATTACTGAAAAAGCAGAAATTGAAATAATTAAATTATTATATAAATTTAACATTATAATACAAAATGCAGCAGAAAAAAATGAACCTTCAATTCTTGCAAGATATTTAATAGATTTAAGCCAAAGCTTTAGCAGTTTTTATAATGATAATAAAATTATTACTGAAGATAAAGAATTACAAAATGCAAGATTATATTTAACATATAGTGTAGGAACAGTATTAAAAACTGGAGTAGAATTATTAGGAATGGAAATGCCAAACAAAATGTAATTTTATAATTTATATATAATGTTTAACTAATTTAGTTTATTAATGGTAAAACCATAATAATATATAAAGTAAAATTAGGGAGGAAAATTTAATGGAAGTATTTGAATTAAAACATCCACTTGTTGAACACAAATTAGCTATTTTAAGGGATAAAAAAACTGGTACAAAAGAATTTAGAGAATTGGTTTCTGAACTTGCAACTATGCTTTGCTATGAAGCAATGAGAGATGCAGAAACTCATGAGGTTGAAATTGAAACACCAATTACAAAAATGAAAACAAAAAAAATTGATGAAAATAAATATGCATTTGTTCCTATTTTAAGAGCTGGAACTGGAATGCTAGATGGAATAATAAGTGTTATGCCAAATGCAAAAATCGGTCACGTTGGAATGTATAGAGATGAAGAAACTTTTAAACCAAATGTATATTTTTTTAAAGTTCCAAAAGATATAGATAAAAGAGAAGTATTAATACTTGATCCAATGCTTGCAACTGGTGGATCTGGAATTGATGCAATAGAACTATTGAAAGAAAAAGGCGTTAAAAAAATAAAATTTTTATGTATAATTGCAGCACCTGAAGGAATAAAGGCAATGCAAGAAAAACATCCTGATGTTAAAATTTATACAACATCAATTGATGAGAAATTAAATGAAAAGGCATATATTGTCCCAGGTTTAGGTGATGCTGGAGATAGAATTTTTGGTACAAAATAAATTTTACTTGCTATTATTACCTTATACATATATAATAGATAAGTGATTAATTAAATTTGAGATTCTATTGTTCTATATAGAATCCCAAATTTATGAATTTTTAATTACAGGAGGACATAATGAGAAAATATTTTGGAACAGATGGTATTAGAAGAATTGCTAATACAGAGCTTACACCAGAATTAGTATATAAAGTGGCAAAGGCCGGTGCTTATGTTTTGTCTAAACATTTGAATCATGCACCCACAATTTTAATTGGTAGAGATACAAGATTATCTGGTACTCTTATTGAAAGCGCAATGACAGCAGGATTCTTAAGCTATGGTGCAAATGTAAAATTACTTGGGGTTATTCCAACACCTGCTGTTGCTTATTTAACTAAAAAGATGAAAGCAGATGCTAGTGTTGTTATATCTGCTTCACATAATACATTTGAATTTAATGGAGTAAAATACTTTAGTAATTTAGGAATGAAAATTTCAGATGAAATAGAAGAAGAAATAGAAGAAGTTATGGAATCTGGAAAATTAGAAGAATTAACTGCAGTACATGATAAGATAGGTGTTGCTGAATATAGAGAAGATTTATCAGAAGAATACATATATTTTTTTAGAAAGATTTTTGACGAAACAATAGAAAATAACTTAAAAGATAATTTTGTTGTAGGATTGGATGTTGCAAATGGGGCTACATACAAAGTTGCAGAAAAAGTATTTTCTAAATTAGGAATTAAATATAAAATAATAAATAATAATCCTGATGGAATAAATATAAATCATAATTGTGGTTCTACACATTTAGAAAATTTAACTCAATTTGTAAAAGATAATAATCTAAGCTTAGGAATAGCGTATGACGGAGATGGAGATAGATGTTTAGCTGTTGACGAAAATGGAATGTTAGTTGACGGAGATATGATTTTAGCTATTTTTGCTAAATATTTTAAAGAAAAAGGCAAATTAAGCAAAGATACTTTGGTTGCAACAATAATGAGTAATTTGGGATTAAATAAATTTTCTAAAAATAATGATATCAATTTTGAACAAACTAAAGTTGGAGATAGATATGTTTTAGAAAGAATGTTAAAAGAAGGATACAATTTAGGAGGAGAACAATCAGGACATATAATAATGTTAGATTACAATCCTACCGGAGATGGAATTTTAACATCACTAATGTTAATTCAAATACTGTTGGAAAAAAACATTTCATTATCTAAGCTTTGTGATATAATTACAATATATCCTCAAGTTTTAATAAATGCTAAAATCAATAACAGTAAAAAAGAAGAATTAAGAGATGATAAAGAAATTAATAATTACATTACAAATCTTGAAAACGAATTTAAAGGAAATGGAAGAGTAGTTGTTAGAGCTTCAGGAACAGAGCCATTAATTAGAGTTATGATAGAAGGAGAAAATATAGAATATATTACAGAAAAAGCTAATTCATTAGCAAAACTTATTGAACAAAAGTTAAATTAATTTGTTATTTTTGGTTTAAAGCCATATAAATAAATAGAAAAACAAAGGAGGAAAAATATGTTTATTATTGATGTATCAAACACATTAAATTTAGTACTTTTACTTGCAGCAACAGTTTTATTAATATTTTTAGGAAAGGAAATAAAAAAACCTGTAGTTCCAGCAATAGCATTAACATTATTTTTAATATTAATTGTTATACATTGCGTTCAATTTAGTTTGTTAACTGAAGAAACTACAGAATTTTATAGACCTGTATTATTAAAATGTTTAACAATAGATTCAGTTATGATATTTATAACATTTTTTAGCTATTTATGGATTGATGATATTGAATGTAAATTCCATAAGAAAAAAAGTATTGATAATAGTTTAGATTGGTTCTGGGGAAAAGTATAGAAATAAAAATTTTTAGTTATACATTACATGGAGGTAAATAAATTATGCAAAAAAATATTTTAATAGGTGGAGCATGGCCATATGCTAACAATTCATTACACCTAGGACATTTAGCAGGATTGATTTCGGGAGATGTTTTAGCACGTTATCACAGACAAAATGGAGATAATGTTGTGTACGTGTCTGGAACAGACTGTCATGGGACACCCATCACAGAAAGAGCTAAAAAAGAGGGAACAACTCCAAAGGCAATTTGTGAGCATTATCATGAAGAATTTGTAAAAACTTTTAATGCAATTAATTTTACTTATGATTTATATTCTAAAACTGATACAGAATATCATTTCGAAAAAGTAAAAGAAATATTTAAAAAGATATATGACAATGGTTATATATATGAAAAAATAGAGCCTCAGGCTTATTGTGAAAAATGTAATAAATTTTTACAGGATAGAGAAATTCAAATTACCTGCCCTGAATGTGGAGAAATAACTAAAGGTGATCAATGTGATGCATGTGGACACACACCAACTGTAGAGGAATTAAAAGGTGGGGTTTGCTTAACATGTGGTAGCAAAACAATTGAAAAAGATAATAAGAATCTTTATTTTGCATTATCTAAATTTCAAAAAGAAATACAACAAAATACAGATAAATGTAAAAACTTTTGGAGAATTAATGCAAAAAATGAAACAGAAAAGTATTTAAAAGAAGGTCTTAAAGATAGAGCTGTTACAAGAGATTTAGATTGGGGCATAGATATACCTTTAGACGGATATGAAGACAAAAAAATGTATGTTTGGATCGAAGCTGTTCTAGGATACTTAACGGATACTATGAAACTTGCTGATGATGGTAAAATAGATTCTTGGGAACAATTTTGGAAAGAAGGAAATAATAACAAAATTTATATGTGCCATGGAAAAGACAATATTGTTTTCCATAGTATTATATTTAATGGACTACTTCTTGCATTAAAAGAAGATTTTCATTTAGTAGATGTTATAGTTTCAACAGAATATTTAAATATAAATGATGAAAAAATATCAAAAAGTAAAGGAAACGGAATTACCACATTAGAAATGTTAGAAAAATACAATTCTGATTCTTTAAGATTCCATATTATAAATAATGGACCAGAAAAAAAAGATACTAATTTCACTTTAGAAGAATTTGAACGTACACACAATAATGAGTTATTAAATAAATTTGGAAATTTAGTTAATAGAACATTAAGATTTAAAGATCTAACTGAAATTAAAGTTGCTACTTTAGATGAAAACGCAGAAAAAGAAATTGATAAAACATATAAAGAAGTTGCTGTAGCAATAGAAAATTTGGAATTTAAAAATGCATCTGATAAAGTAATGGAATTAGTTGAATATGCAAATAAATATTATGATGAAAGTAAACCATGGGTACAAAGAAAAGAAGATATAGATGGATTTAACAATACAATATATACTTGTGCTGTAATTATTGCCAATTTATCTAATTTATTTGAACCATTTATGCCAATATCTTGTGAAAAAATTAGACAGTATTTAAAAATTGAAAAAGCAACATGGAATAAAATTACATTAAAAAATGATATTGCTTTAGAAAATATAGATCCATTGTTTGAAAGAATAAAAATACAATAAAAGATAATAGTGTGGAGTACTATAAATTGTACTCCACAAATATTATAAAAGAAATTATAATGTGAGGAATAAAAATGAAAGATACAATAATAATAGTTGAAGGACCACAAGGAGCAGGAAAAACGACATTTACAAATTATTTAAGAGAAAAAATGGGAGCTACTGATTTGTATAGATTAACAGGCATAAAAGATAAAACGGAAACTGGACATAAAAAAATAGAAAAAAAATATTTAAAATTATTAGAATATATTGAATCTTGTGAAGATGTAAACATGATTTTTGATAGAACTTTTTTTACAGAAGAAATATATGGAAGACTTGGATTTAAGCCATATTCTTTTGACGATACTTATGAGATGCTTTTAAAAAAATTAGATAAATTAAATTTTGATATTTATTTAGTCGTTTTATATTTAGGAGATACATCTGTTTTTGAAAAAAGAATACAAAGAGATAAACATCAGTATCAAGCATTTAATGTTGAAAGCAGTATAAAACAGCAAGAGGAATATTTAAAAATGGCTGATGAAGTTGAAAAAAACACAAAAAATATAAAAGTTATAAGATTTAACAGTGATAATTCTGAAACTTTTAATAAACAAATAGATGAACAATTTGGAAATTTATTTAAGGAGTAAAAAGTGGAAAAAGAAAAAATTGGTTTTTTTGGTGGATGTTTTAATCCTCCGTCCAATATACATATAAATCTTGCACTTGATTTAATAAAAAAGCAAAAACTTGATAAAGTGATTTTTGTTCCAGTAAGCGATTATTATAAAAAAAGTGATTTAATAGAATTTAAGCATAGGTTTACTATGCTTAAATTTGCAATAGAAGATTATGAAAATTTATATATAGATAATTTAGAAGAAAATTTAAATGGACAAACATATGCAATAGATATATTTAAAATAATAAATGAAAAATACATTAGTTCCCAAAATTTTTTCATTATGGGTTCTGATAACTATTCAAAAATAAAAAATTGGAAAAATTATGAAGAATTAAAAAATTATAATTATATAATTTTGCAAAGAGATGATAATGAAATATCTTCTACTGAAATTAGAGATATGATAAAAAGCAACAATTTAAAAAATAATATACTAAATAAAAAAGTATATAATTATATATTAGAAAATAATTTATATAAAATATAGGAGACATAAATGGAAGATTTAAAAGAGGTATTTAATGAAGCAAATAAATGCTTAAAATGCAAGAATGCAATGTGTAAAAAAGCATGTCCAATAAATACAAATATACCGGAATTTATTGATGAAATAAAAAATAACAATTTTAAAAAAGCTTATTATATTCTGAAAAAAAATAATATTATGAGCTATATTTGTAGTACAGTTTGTCCCTATGAAGAAACATGTACTGGACATTGCGTAAAAGGAATTAAAAGTGAACCAGTGAATGTACATAAACTAGAAAAGTATGTTAACAATTGGGCTAATGAAAATGATATTGTTTATAAATACGAAGTAAAAGAACAAAACAATATAAAAATAGCAGTAATTGGTTCTGGACCAGCAGGAATTGCATGTGCTGTTGAACTTGCAACACAAGGATATAAAGTTACTATTTTTGAAAAGGAAAATTTTATTGGCGGATTATTAAGTTATGGAATACCAGATTTTAGATTAAAAAGAGATGCTATTGTATTATTAGAAAAAGATTTGCAAAACTTAAATATTGAAATTATAAAGAAACAAGAATTTGGAAAAGATATTGATATTAATTCTTTAAAAGAAAAAAATTACAAGGCAATTTTTATTGGTATTGGAAACGAAATACCTACGGTATATTCGCTTACTAATGAAAAATGTGAAAAAATTTATACAGCTGATTATATTTTAAAAGAATATAATTCTAAAAAAGTAGTAAATAATTTGGGCAAAACAATTGTTATTGGTGGAGGAAATGTTGCTACGGATTCTGCGAGAGCTGCTATTAGAATGGGAGCGAAAAATGTTACAATTATATACAGAAGAAGTCATGAAAAAATGCCAGCTAGAGATGTTGAATTACAGGATGCAATAAATGACAATATTAAAATAATTTATAATACAAAGGTAACAAAAGCAAATCTTAAAGAAGGTATATTAAAATCTATCAATTGTATAAAAACTAACGAAGAAGATGGAGTTTTAAAAGAGGTTCTTAATAGTGAATTTAAAATGGATACGGATTCAATAATTTTTGCTATTGGTTTGAAACCAAACAAACGTATTCTTGAAAACGAAGGTATACAAATAGAAAATGGACTAATAAAAACAAATGAATTTAATCAAACAAATATTGAGGGAGTGTTTGCTGGAGGAGATGTAATGCAATCAAAAGCAACTGTATGTATGGCAATTTTTGAAGGTAAAAAAGCTGCTTTATCAATTATAAATTACATTAAATTTAATTCATAATTTTTAAATTTGTTAAATTATAAATGTCGCTTATTTTTTAGTGTATAGAATCTTAAATACTAGAAAATAAAGCAACTATTTTTTGTAATTTTTGTAATATTTCTGTAACAAAAATGTAATATTACAAATATTAAAATATTATTGACAATACAATTTTAATAATGTAGAATTTGAACAATGAAAACAATAAGAAAAAATCATTTTTTCTAAAAGTTGATTTTTTGATAAAAATAAAAAACGGCAATTTAATTCGAGAAACAAATGAAAGCATTGAAAAATCAACGAATAAAGCAAAATATACAAAAATAAAATTAAAAGTATAAAAAGCTGAAAAAATAAAAAAACGAAAAAATGCTTTAAAATACAAAAGAAAAAACAACGCACTATACAAAGCGGATTTTATAACAAAATAAGGGGGATAAAACATGCAAGTAATTAAAAGAGATGGAAGAGTAGAAGATTTTAATCAAGAAAGAATTTTTAAAGCCGTAACAATGGCAATGTCACATACATCATCAGGAGTAGATGCTGATTTAGCAAACAAAATAACACAAAGTGTTATGAAACAATTAGAAGATAAAATACAAGTTTCTGTATATGAAATTCAAGATATAGTTGAAAAGAAATTAATGGGTTCTTCTCGTAAAGAAGTAGCACAAGAATATATTACTTATAGATACAACAGAGATATTGCAAGAAAATCAAAATCTAAAGATATGTTCTTAGAGATAATAGAAACAAAGTCAAATGATGTTACTAGAGAAAATGCAAATATGAATGCTGATACACCAGCTGGAATGATGATGAAATTTGCAAGTGAAACCACTAAACCATTTGTTGATGATTTTTTATTATCAACTGAAGCAAGAAATGCCTTTAAAGAGGGATACATCCATATCCATGACAAAGATTATTATCCAACAAAAAGTTTAACTTGTATACAACATCCTCTTGACAAAATACTAAAAGAAGGATTTAGAGCTGGACATGGAAGTTCAAGACCTGCTAAAAGAATTGAAACAGCAAGTATAATAGGATGTATTTCATTAGAAACTGTTCAAAACGAAATGCATGGAGGACAAGCTATACCAGAATTTGATTATTATTTAGCTCCATATGTAAGAATGACTTTTGAAGAAGAAGTAAAAAAATTAGAAGATATTGTTGATGAAGATTTATCTAAATTATATGATGTTAAAATAGAAGATTATGAAAAAAAGAGTTTAGAAGGATTGACAGGTGAAAAAAGATATTTACAAATATCAATTAATAATACAGTAAATAGAGTTCACCAAGCAATGGAAGCATTTATTCATAATATGAACACAATTCATTCAAGAGGTGGAAATCAAGTTGTATTTAGTTCAATAAATTATGGAACTGATACATCAGCTGAAGGTAGATGTATTATAAGAGAAATGTTACTTTCTACTTTAAGAGGTGTTGGAAATAACGAAACACCAATATTCCCAATACAAATTTGGAAAAAGAAAAGAGGAGTAAATTATTTACCAGAAGATAGAAACTATGACTTATACAAACTTGCTTGTAAAGCCACAGCTAAAAGATTTTTCCCAAATTACTTAAATCTTGATGCAACATTTAATACACATCCAAAGTGGAAGGCAGATGATCCAAACAGAGGATATTACGAAGTTGCAACAATGGGATGTAGAACAAGAGTTTTTGCAAACAGACATGGTGAAGATACTTCTGTAGGAAGAGGTAATTTATCTTTTACAACTGTAAATATTGTTAAAATAGCAATTGAAGCAGCTAAAGAAGCTCAAAACAATGTAGGATTAAACTTTGAATTAGGAGCTGGTAGCGAAAAATTTATGACAGAAAAATACAAAAAACAAGTTTTACAAATATTTTTACAAAAACTACAAAAATATACAGATGTTGCTGCAAGACAATTATATGATAGATATAAATTTCAATGTACAGCAGTTGCAAAGCAATTCCCATTATTAATGTCTGGATTATGGCAAGATAGTGAAAAATTAAGTCCTATAGATAGTGTGGAATCTGTTTTAAAACATGGAACATTAGGTCTTGGATTTATTGGACTTGCAGAATGTTTAACTGTACTTACAGGAAAACATCATGCAGAATCTGAAGAATCTCAAAAATTAGGTATAAAAATAATTACACAAATGAGAGATGCTTGTAACAATTATTCTGATAGATATGATTTAAACTATTCAGTTCTTGCAACACCTGCAGAAGGATTATCTGGAAGATTTACAAAAATTGATAGAAAAGAATATGGAACAATTTTAGGAGTTACAGATAGAGATTATTATACAAATAGTAATCATGTTCCTGTTTGGTATAAATGTACAGCAGAACATAAAGCAAAAATAGAAGCGCCATACCATGAATTAACTTTAGGTGGACATATTTTCTATATAGAATTAGATGGAGATGCTACACATAATCCAGATAGTATAGAAGCTGTTGTAGACTTAATGGATAAATATAATATGGGATATGGATCTGTAAACCATACTAGATCAAGATGTTTAGATTGTGGATTTGAAAATTCAGAAGCTGATTTAAAGGTTTGTCCAATTTGTGGAGGAAAAGAAATAGACACAATCCAAAGAATTACAGGATATTTAGTTGGAACAACATCTCGTTGGAACAATGGAAAATTGGCAGAATTAAAAGATAGAGTAACACATAACTAATGAATGAAAGAAGGAAAACACTATGAAAATGGCAGGATTTTATGATGAAAGTATTTCAAATGGTACAGGTTGGAGGGCAGTTTTGTTTGTAAGTGGTTGCCCTCACAACTGTCCAGGGTGCCATAATAAAGAAGCTCAAAATTTTAACTATGGGGAGGATTTTAACGAAGAAGAAATTTTGAATAGAATTAAAGATAATTCAATTTTAAAAGGAATAACAATAAGTGGAGGGGAACCTTTGTGTAAAGAAAATATTCCTGAAGTTTTAAAATTCATTAAAAATGTTAAAAAAATAAAACCTAATTTTAATATTTGGTGTTATTCAGGATATACTTTGGAGGAATTATTAGATAGAAAAGATACGGTAACAAATGAATGTTTAAACGAAATTGATGTTTTAGTTGATGGAGAATTCAAGCAAGATTTAAAGGTACCAAATTTAAAATTTAGAGGTTCTTCAAATCAAAGAATAATTGATTTAAAACCAACATTAAAAACACATAAATTTATTGAATTTAATGTTTAAAATAATTAACAAAAATAAACCTTTTTGCATATAATGTATAAAATATATGGGAGGTTTATTTTTTTATGAATAATTATGAAATTATGATGAATGGAAATGTAAAAATAGGTGAATATGCTCCTGAATTCGAAGCTGAAACAACTATGGGAAATATAAAATTATCTGATTATAAAGGAAAATGGGTTGTTTTGTTTTCACACCCAGGAGATTTTACACCAGTATGTACAACAGAATTTATTGCTTTTAGCAAAGTATATACATATTTTAAAAAACTAAACACAGATTTAATTGGATTAAGTATTGATAGTAATAGTTCACATTTAGCATGGATTTATGATATATATATAAGAACGGGTATAAAAATACCATTTCCAATAATTGCAGATAGAAGTGGGGAAATTGCAAGAAAATACGGAATGATAGCAAACAATATAAGTAATACATCTACCGTAAGAAATGTTTTTATAATAGATGATAAAGGTGTTATAAGAACAATACTTATTTATCCATTAAATGTTGGAAGATGTATACCAGAAATTTTAAGAATTTTAGAGGCTTTAAAAACAGCAGATTGTAATAATGCGTCAACTCCAGCAAATTGGATAAATGGGCAGCCAGTAATTGTACCTGCACCTAAAACTTTTAAACAGTTAGAAGAAAGATTAACCCAAATAGAAGAAAATAAAAATGGGATAACTTGGTATTTAAGTTTTAAAAATCCTAATAAGATATGTGATAATAAATTTGAAAATAATAAGTGTTTAAATGATGAAAATAAAAAAATGGAAATGTAGTTAAATAATGTTAAATTTATTAATAAAAAATAAAAATTAAAATAATGTAAATAATATAAATATATTATTTATAGGAGGTTTACTTTTTATGGAAAAAAAACAAAAAATTAATTGTAATGTATGTAGTTGTGCATATAACAATACTGCAACAAATGAGTGTGAATTAAAGGAGATAAAGGTTGCACCATGTCAAAATTGTCAAACTGGAAATCCTGAAGATGAATCTATGTGTTCTAATTATAAATGTAATTGTGGATGTCAAGATTAATAAAAACTTAATAGAAAAAGGTAAGCTCTGCATTGCTTACCTTTTTCTATTAAAATTTCTTGACAATGCAAATTTTTAGAAATAGAATGTAAATATAAAAAATAAGGAGGTAATATTTATGCCATTAGTTACAACAAAAGAAATGTTTAAAAAATCTATGGACGAAGGCTTTGCTATAGGAGCTTTTAATGTAAATAATATGGAAATTATACAAGGAATTATAGATGCAGCACAAAAACAAAATTCACCTGTAATTTTACAAGCATCAAGTGGAGCAATAAAATATGCTAGAATAAAATATTTAATGAAAATGGTAGAAGCTGCAGTAGAAGAAACTACTATTCCAATTGCAATTCATTTGGATCATGGACCTGATTTTGAAACTTGTAAAGAATGTATAGATGCAGGATTTACTTCTGTAATGATAGATGGATCTAAATACAGTTTTGAAGAAAATATAGAAATAACGAAAAAGGTTGTAGAATATGCACATGAGAGAGGAGTAGTTGTTGAAGCTGAATTAGGTCAGTTGGCAGGAGTAGAAGATGATGTTAACGTAGCTGAAAGCGATGCGAAATATACAGATCCGGATCAAGCAAAAGAATTTGTAGAAAGAACAGGATGCGATTCATTAGCTATAGCAATTGGTACAAGCCACGGAGCATATAAATTTAAAGGTGAAGCAAAACTTAGAATGGATATATTAAAAGAAATAAAAGAAAAAATTCCTAATACACCAATTGTTTTACATGGTGCATCAACTGTAATTCCAGAACTAGTTGAAACTTGTAATAAAAATGGAGGAGATATCCCAGGTGCAAAAGGAGTTCCAGATGAAATACTTAATTTAGCAAGTAAATCTGGAGTTTCAAAAATAAATGTTGATACTGATTTAAGATTAGCTATGACAGGTGAAATAAGAAAAGCAATGGCAGAAAAGCCATCAGAATTTGATCCTAGAAAATATTTAACACCAGCAAGAGAAAAAATAACAGAAGTTGTTGAACATAAAATAAGGGATGTTTTTGAATCAACTAACAAAGCATAGATAAATAAAAATGAACTAGAAATTCTAGTTCATTTTTATTTATCTATCTACATTTTTTCTCATTCTCATTTCAGCATCTTTTTTTGCAATATCACGACGCTTATCATATAGTTTTTTTCCTTTTCCAATGCCAATTTCTACTTTTACAAAATTTCCTTTAAAGTACATTGAAATAGGAACTAAAGAATATCCTTTTTGTTTTATTAATCCAATTAATTTATTTATTTCACGTCTTGTTACTAGTAATTTTCTATCACGAAGAGGATCTTTATTGTATATATTGCCAAATTCATAAGGACTAATATGTAAATTATAAATATATAATTCTCCATTTTTGATAGCAGCATAACTATCTTTTAAATTTACTTTTCCAGATCTAATAGATTTAATTTCTGTACCACTTAAAACTATACCCGCTTCTATAGTATCATCTATTGTATAATTATGACGCGCTAATGGATTTTTTGAAATAATTTTTTCCAATTTTTATCACCTTTAAATATTATAACATACATTAAAAAAAAGGAAAAGGTAGATTTTAATATCTACCTTAAATTTTTAGACTAAATTTAGTCGTGATAACTATTAAATTGAGCTAAGTAATACCATGTAAGTCCAATAATAACAGCAACTGCAAGAGCAATAATAACCCAAGCCCATGTTGACGTCATATTATTTGTTGATGTATCAGTAAAAGTAGATGTTCTTGTTGCATTATAATTATTTGTCATATCATTCGT
The DNA here is from genome assembly GCA_002314935.1 of Clostridiales bacterium UBA1742. Taxonomy (GTDB): domain Bacteria; phylum Bacillota; class Clostridia; order TANB77; family CAG-508; genus CAG-452. The sequence goes on from DCHW01000063.1 coordinate 36,589, forward strand.
GGTACTTCTAATGTCAGTAGAAATATTTTTTACGGTATTTTCAACAGTATTTTCGGTAGTACTAATTCCATTTCTGATTTTTTCTCCGGTAGATGTCATACCATCAATTATGCTATCTGTAGTATTATGAATATCTTGTTTTATATCTTCAGCAAAACATATAGTATTAATAAATAAAATTGCAAATAAAACAAATAATATTATTAAAGTTTTCTTTCTCATTTTAACCTCCAAATAAAATCTTATAATAATATTATTTATAAAATATAAAAAAATATACATAAAAAAAGTGGCTTTTGCCACTTTTTAAATAAAATTATTTGCATCTTATAAGTATCGCTATTGCTAAAAATATTAATACAATGCCAACTGCTATTAAAATAATAGAAATATATCCATCTATAGTTATTTTATCATCAGCTTTTGCATTTGATGTTATTTGTACTTGTGTATTTGAGGTATTTGTACTTTCTACATAAGTATTGTTTGAGTTTGTATTCTTATTTTTGTTTGTATTATTATTGCCATATATAGTATCATCTTCTTCATCATCAAAAAAAGAATTTGCATTTGATGAATTGTTATTTTCATAGTCGTTAATGGTTGGATCAATAGAATTCATATTAATTGCATAAACTTGAAAAAAATTAAAAAATAAAATAAAAATTATAAATAAAACAAATAAAGTTATTTTTATGTTCCTTTTCATATGTAAAGCCTCCTAAAAAAATATATAACGATACATATAATAATACAACAAAAATATTTGCTTTGTCTACTATTTATTAACAATTTCATTTACTTTAATAAAAAATATTGATATAATATTTAAGTAATATTTTAATTAATTAAATTTAATTAAAAGGAGATAGATGAATGAGTGATAATAAGAAAAATGAAAAGATAGAAATAGATGAAGAAAAGGCATATTTAGAATTGTGTCAAATAATTGCTGAAGCATTACAAACAGAAGATATTAATTTATTGCAAATAAGAGTTGAACAATGGAAAAAGAAATATCCATATAATAAATTTAGCAAAAATTTAAAAGCCAAAATTGATTATTTACTTAATCAGTTTTATTCTGAGGTTATAATTCAAATTTTAAAATCAATAAAAACAAACAATGAAAAAAAAGAATTTAATCAAAGAAAAGCTTTAACAAAGTTATATAAAATAATTAAAGAAACTAATGATATTAAAGATTTAAATAAAAAAGTTGATAATTGGAAAAAAGAATTTCCAGTAGATGATTTTATGGATATGTACAAAAAAAGAGTTAAAAAATTTACTTCAAAAAAATATTTAGAAGAAAATGCATTTGATACAGATAAAGCATATTATGAATTGTATTATACATTAAAGACTAACGCAACATATGATGAATTGAAGGATAAAGTGTCCATATGGGAAAAAAATTATAATATAGGAGATAAATATTCTACAGATGATTTTAAAAAACATACAAGTGATGTTAAAAAGTTCTTAGATGATGAATATATATATTTTCTTGCAAAAGAAGATGAAAAGGAAGATACTTTATCTCAAAAAGAAACAACAGTTGCTATTCAGACAGCAAGTTATGCTAAATTAATGGAGGTTTTGGAAAAAGGAAATTTAGGGAAAACTGTTGAATGGATATATAGAAATAGAAATATTAAGTTTGGAAATTATTATAAAGAAAAGATAATTTCAAATATTGCTTTTAAGTATCCATTTTCAACATTATCAAATAATAATTTAAAATTAAATTTAAACGAAAGAGGTCTTTCTTTTTATGAGTATCAAAATATCAATGAATCAAGAAAGTATTTAATAACAGCTTTTTTATTCAATTTAATGCATGATACAACTTTGAATGAACAAACTTTTCAAACTGCATTCAATAAATCAGAATATGCTAAAATAGGACAAAAGAGTAATGATATTGAAAAAGAGAATAAAAAAATAGAGAAAGAGGTTTCTACTGAAATAAAAGATGATGAAGTAAAAATTGTAACAGAACAAAAAGAAGAACAACACGAATTTAATATGAACACAAATACAGAGCAAGTTAAAGAAGAACAAATTGAGACAGAAAAAGAGGAATCTCCAACATTAGTTATTGATTTTAAAGAAGAAGTAAAAACTAATATTAAAAGTAATGATAAAAAGGATAATATATTGCATGTAATTGAACTTGAAGGAAAAGAATACCAATCAAAAAGAAATGAAAAAGAAAAATCAAAAGAAACTGACAGTAAAGTGGATATTAAGAATCAACAAGAAACTGATACATATATAATTTTAGCTCCTGATTTTATCAAAGTAATATATGAAAAATCTAAAGCAGCGGAAGTAATGGAGGCAGATATATTGCAAAGTGGTAAAAACTATAATATGGAGATTGAAAAAGAAGGTATTGATAATATTAGTATAGCAGATGTAGATAGGATAGCGGCTGAAGCTGTTAATGAAGAGGTAGTTAAAGAGGAAAGTTTTTTATCAATTGGAAGCATTGAAAATTAAAAAAACATATACAAAAGAGGGGTAGTTTAAATGGAAAAAATAAATGGAACAATTATACAATATTTTGAATGGTATATGGATTGTAATCAAAATTTATGGAATATAATAAAAAATGATGCTAATAATTTAGCACATATGGGGTATACTGCAGTATGGTTACCACCTGCATATAAAGGAATTGGTGGTAAAAGTGAAGTTGGTTATGGAGTGTATGATGTATATGATTTAGGAGAATTTAACCAAAAAGGTACAGTGAAAACAAAATATGGTTCTAAAGATGAGTACATAAATTGTATTTCTGAATTAAAAAAGAATAATATTCAAAGTTATGCGGATATTGTATTAAATCATAAAATGGGTGCAGATAAAATTCAAACTATTCCAGCTTGTAAAGTTGAGTGGAATAATCATAATTCTAATAACTCAACAGAAGAGTTCGTAAAAGTTGCAACTAAATTTACTTTTCCAGCAAGACATCATAAATACTCTACTTTTGAATGGAATTGGACACATTTTGATGGAATTGATTACAATGAAGCAACAAAAGAAAATGCAATTTTTAAATTTAAAGATAAAACATGGGATGAATCAGTTGATGAAGAAAATGGAAATTATGATTATTTAATTGGGGCGGATTTAGATTTTAGTAATAAACAAGTTGTTAATGAATGCAAAAATTGGGGAGAATGGTATTTAGATATTACAAATATAGATGGGTTTAGACTTGATGCTGTAAAACATATTGGAAGTGAATTTTATAAAGACTGGATAAAATATTTAAGGGAAACAACAAATAAACAATTATTTACAGTAGGAGAATATTGGAATGGAGATATAGAGAAATTACATAAATATATAACAGAAACTGAAGGAGAAATTTCATTATTTGATGTTCCACTTCATTATAATTTATATGCTGCTTCAAAAGATGAAAATTATGATTTATCCAAAATTTTAGATCATACTTTAGTAAAAGAAAATCCATGTAAAGCTGTAACTTTTGTAGATAATCATGATACACAACCGGGGCAATCTTTAGAAAGTTTTGTAGAGGATTGGTTTAAGACATCTGCATATTCTTTAATTTTATTAAGAAATGAAGGATATCCTTGTGTGTTTTATGGAGATTATAAAGGAATACCACATAATGATATAAAAGCTGTAAATGGAATAAATAAATTAATGTTACTAAGAAAAAACAAAGCATATGGTGAACAATATGATTATTTTGATAACAATAATTTTATTGGGTGGACTAGGAGAGGTACTAAAGAACATAAAAATTCAGGACTTGCAGTTGTAATATCTAATGCAGGATATGGAGAAAAAAGAATGTATATTGGAGAAGAATTTGCTAATAAAGTTTTTATTGATTGTATAGGTAATTGTAAAGAGGAAGTAATAGTTGATAATGATGGGTGTGCAAATTTTAAAGTTATGGAAAAATCTGTTTCTGTATGGATAAAAAAATAGGAGGAAAAATGTTTAAATTACATTCAGAATATAAACCAACTGGTGATCAGCCAAAAGCAATAGAATATTTAAGCAAACGGAATAGAAGATGGGAAAAAATTTCAAACCCTATTAGGTGTTACTGGAAGTGGAAAAACTTTTACCATGGCTAATATTATAGAAAAAGTTCAAAAACCAACTATTGTTTTAGCACATAATAAAACATTAGCAGGACAGTTATATTCCGAATTTAAAGAATTTTTTCCTGAAAATTCAGTTGAGTATTTTGTTTCATATTATGATTATTATCAACCTGAAAGCTATATACCATCATCAGATACTTATATAGAAAAAGATGCATCAATTAATGATGAGATAGACAAATTACGTCATTCTGCAACATTGTCATTATTTGAACGTAAAGATGTAATTATTGTTGCATCTGTTTCTTGTATATATGGTTTAGGTGACCCAGAGGACTATGAATTACTTATGATGTCTTTAAGACCTGGTATGCAAGAATCAAGAAATGAAATAATGAAAAAGTTAATTGAAATGCAATATACCAGAAATGAAATAGATTTTAAACGTGGTACTTTTAGAGCAAAAGGTGATATTTTAGAAATATATCCATCAAATAAAGAAGAAAGTGCTTTAAGAGTAGAATTTTGGGGAGATGAAATAGAAAAAATTTCTGAAATTAATCCTTTAAATGGTAAATCAATTGGAATTAGAAATCATGTTTTAATAGGACCTAATTCTCATTATGTTGCTGCTGAAGGAAAATTAAAAAATGCAATATCTAATATTGAAGATGAATTAAAAGAGAGGATAGAATATTTTAAGCAAAACAATAAATTAATCGAAGCTCAAAGAATAGAAGAAAGAACAAATTTTGATATAGAAATGCTTATAGAAACTGGTTTTTGCCAAGGAATAGAAAATTATTCACGACATATAAGTGGTAGAGAAGCGGGATCGGCTCCATATACATTATTTGATTATTTACCTAAAGATTTTTTATTATTTATAGATGAGTCACATGCTACAATTCCACAAGTCAGAGCAATGTATAACGGCGATAGAGCTAGAAAAGACTCTTTAGTAAATTATGGATTTAGATTACCATCTGCATATGATAATAGGCCATTAAAATTTAATGAATTTGAAAATAGAATTAATCAATGTATTTTTGTAAGTGCAACACCAGCAGATTACGAAAAAGAGCAAGCAAAAGATAATGTTGTTGAGCAAATTATAAGACCAACAGGATTACTAGATCCTATTATTGAGGTTAAACCGGTTGAAAATCAAATAGATGATTTAATAAACGAAATACGTATAAGAGCAGAAAAAAGAGAAAGAGTACTTGTTACAACTCTTACAAAAAAACAGGCTGAAGATTTGACAGCATATTTAAAAAGTCTTGATATTAAAGTTAATTATATGCATTCAGATACAAAAGCTTTAGAAAGAATGGAAATAATAAGAAATTTAAGACTTGGAGAATTTGATGTCTTAGTAGGAATTAATCTTTTAAGAGAAGGGTTAGATATTCCAGAGGTTTCTTTAGTTGCAATATTAGATGCTGATAAAGAAGGGTTTTTGCGTTCTGAACGTTCACTTATACAAACAATTGGTCGAGCTGCAAGAAATTCAGAAGGTAAAGTTATAATGTATGCAGATGAACTAACAGGTGGAATGGAAAAAGCAATATCAGAAACAAACAGAAGAAGAAAAATACAAGAAGAATATAATATAAAAAATAATATAACACCAAAAACAATAAAAAAATCTGTTAGAGAAACAATAAAAGCTACTATTGTAGAAGATGTATCAAGCAAATATGATATTAATAAAGATGAGAGCTTAGAAGATATAATAAAAAAATTAACAGATGAAATGCTTAAATTTGCTACAAATATGGAATTTGAAAAAGCTGCAGAATTGAGAGATAAAATAAAAGAATTAGAAAAATTATTATAATAAAGAAAACCACCTGCAAAAGCAAGTGGTAAAAGTCTGTATCTTAAAAGTTATCTTACCAAAGGAAGTGTTTCATTACCTTCCTTTATATTTTTTTTCTTTGCAGTTATGTTTAACTGCTGGGCCAAATTAAGATTTGGCGGGAACGTACGTATCTCACCAGATAAATAACTCAATACAAATTGAGAATATCCGGAAACAAAAGCGTTTTCCCATGATACGGTTGAATATAAAGCGCGTTTATGATTTTCCTTTGTTTCATCATGACGGATTACCATAAAACCATTTCGCTCTAAGCGACGCGCTTCTGAACTAAAAAGCTTAAGAGTGACAGAATATTTACCTGACTCAGCAGCTTTTGCTAATGCAAATTCCCGTTTTTCACGACGAGAATCATTCATTATATTCATTTCATCATTCCTTTCATCAGTGTATTGCATATAAATTTTACAGACTTTTTAGGTAATTTAAAGTAGCAAATTAATCTGCTACAAAAAATAAAACACCTTAGCAATATTTTACCATATTATGTAAAGTTTTACAAGCTTTGAGTTGATAAAATGTACATAATGTTGTATAATATAAGTGCATAATATTTTGAAAAGGAGGAATTCTGCGTGAAAAAAATTTCATACGGAATTAGCCGAGGATTTATTCTTCCAAATGGAGATATTGCTCGGACAGGCACAAGGCATGACGATATTGCACTCGATTATCTCAATAATCATATTGATTTAAGAAATGAATATGATAAAATTGGAGGAAATCTATGCGATTTCATGGTATGTCATCTCGGGGCCCTTAAAGTGGGAAATAATATAGGTAATCCTAAAGTAATTACTTACAAGGACCGGAGGGATATTCCAAAAGCATTTTGGGCCTATATAGATTATTATCAACGACAAGGATACAATGTTGATAAAGTCTAATTTAAAAGCAATCTGTTGACTACAGGTTGCTTTTTTTGTATGTACTATGATATAATATTTAATATTTTGTGGGGGAATTACTGATGAATGACAATATTATAATAAAAGGCGCTAAAGAACATAATTTAAAAAATATAAATTTAACAATTCCAAGAGATAAACTTGTAGTTATAACAGGACTTTCTGGATCTGGTAAGTCATCTCTAGCATTTGATACGTTATATGCTGAAGGACAAAGAAGATATGTAGAAAGCTTATCTAGTTATGCTAGACAATTTTTAGGGATAATGCAAAAACCTAATGTAGAATCTATAGAAGGATTAAGTCCTGCAATTTCGATTGATCAAAAGACTACATCCAAAAATCCTCGTTCAACAGTAGGAACAGTTACAGAAATATATGATTATATTCGTTTGCTTTATGCAAGAATTGGAGTGCCACATTGTCCAAATTGTGGTAAAAAAATAGAAAAACAGTCAATAGATCAAATAATAGATACAATAATGGAATTACCACTTGGAACAAAAATTCAGATACTTTCACCTGTTGTTAGAGGAAAAAAAGGTGAGAATACCAAACTTATAGAAAGTTTTGCTAAGGAAGGCTTTGTAAGAGCAAGAATTGATGGTGAAATAATTGAACTTGGTGATGAAATAAAAATTGATGGTAAGAAAAAACATAATATAGATATTATTGTAGATAGACTTGTAGTTAAAGAAGATATTAGAAGTAGATTAACTGAAAGTGTTGAGGTTGCATTAAAATATGCAAATGGATTGGTTGTAATTGATGTAAATAAAGAAAAAGAAATATTATTTAGCCAAAATTATGCATGTCCAGATTGCAATATTGCGATAGAGGAATTATCTCCTAGAATGTTTTCTTTTAATAATCCATTTGGAGCTTGTCCAGAATGTTCAGGTATTGGATATGTTATGAAGATAGATGAAGATTTAGTAATTCCGGACAAGAATAAAACATTATATGATGGTGTAAAAGCTTTTGGTGCAAGTACAATGAAAAAAGGCGATACAATGGCTAAAATGTATTTTGAAAGTATTGCAAAGAAGTATAATGTTGATATTTCTGTTCCAATAAAAAAATTACCAAGAACATTTTTGGATAAAATATTATATGGAACTGGAAACGAAATTATTGATTTTGAGTATGAGTCTGCAGCTGGAAAAAGAACTTTTTCAACACCTTTTGAAGGTGTAATACCTACTTTAGATAGAAGATATAGAGAAACAAAATCTCAAGGAATGAGAGATTTTTATGAATTTTATATGTCAAACCATGATTGTACATTATGTAATGGCGCAAGACTAAAAAAAGAAAGTTTATCTGTTACTGTAGGCAATAAAAATATAAATCAACTTACAAATATGTCTATTGTAAAAATTAAAGACTTTTTAAATACTTTAAAATTGAATAAAACAGAAATTTTAATTTCTGAACAAATATTAAAAGAGATAGATAAAAGATTACAATTTTTAATAGATGTTGGACTTGAATATTTAACTTTGGCTAGACCAGCTGGTACTTTATCAGGAGGAGAAGCCCAAAGAATAAGATTGGCAACTCAAATAGGATCAGGATTAACAGGGGTGCTATATATACTTGATGAACCAAGTATTGGTTTACATCAAAGAGATAATAACAAATTAATTGATACATTAAAGAGACTAAGAGATTTAGGAAATAGTGTTTTAGTAGTTGAACATGACGAAGATACTATGTATGCTGCAGATCAAATAATAGATATTGGGCCAGAAGCAGGAATAAGAGGTGGAAATCTTATTGCACAAGGAACTGTAGAAGAAATAAAAAAAGTTTCAAATTCTATTACTGGTCAATATTTAAGTGGAAATAAAAGAATATCTGTTCCAGAAAAAAGAAGAAAACCAAAAAGGGAAAGTATTAAAATAAAAAATGCGACACAAAATAATCTTAAAAATTTAGATGTTACAATTCCTCTAGGCGTATTTACTTGTGTAACTGGTGTATCAGGTTCACGGAAAGAGTAGTTTAATAAACGAGGTTCTATATAAAAGCTTAGCACAAAAAATGTATAAATCATCGGATAGACCAGGAAATTGTGAAGAAATAATAGGAATTGAAAATATTGATAAAATCATTAATATAGATCAATCACCTATTGGAAGAACACCTCGTTCAAATCCTGCGACATATACAGGAGTATTTGATTTAATAAGAGATATATTCACAGAAACAAACGAAGCAAAAATTAGGGGATATAAAAAAGGAAGATTTAGTTTTAATGTTGCTGGTGGAAGATGCGAGGCTTGTCAAGGAGATGGAGTTTTAAAAATTGAAATGCATTTTTTACCTGATGTATATGTACCTTGTGAAGTTTGCAAAGGAAAAAGATATAACAAAGAAACACTTGAGGTTAAATATAAAGGAAAAAGTATATCTGATGTATTAGAAATGACAGTGGAAGATGCGTTAACATTTTTTAATAATATACCAAGAATAAAACAAAAAATACAAACACTATATGATGTTGGACTTCGGATATATTAAATTAGGTCAACCATCAACTACACTATCAGGAGGAGAAGCTCAAAGAATAAAACTTGCAACTGAACTTTCAAAAAGAGCAACTGGAAAGACTTTATATATATTAGATGAACCAACAACAGGATTGCATATGGCGGATGTTCATAAATTGGTTGATATATTACAAAGACTAGTTGATACTGGAAATACAATAGTTGTTATAGAACATAATTTGGATTTAATAAAAACAGCAGATTATATTATAGATTTAGGACCTGAAGGTGGAGACAAAGGTGGAGAAATTATAGCAACAGGAACGCCAGAACAAATAATAAAAAATGATAAATCATATACAGGAAAATTTTTAAAAAAATATTTAAATTAGGAGGTTAATATGACAGAGGAAAATTTATTTGCAGAATATAGAAATATGTCTGGAGAGCAAAAAAGATATTTAGGTAAAAGAAAAAAAATAATAACAGCATATGAGTTTTTAAAAACATATAAAGAATTAGAAAATGGAGAAATTACTGATGAATTAAAAATAAAAGCGCAAGAATATTTTTGGGCTCAAAATTCTATAACTTGTTTAGATGATATAATACCATCTGGTGTACCAAATAGTAGAGTTATTAATGCATACAACAATATTAAAGAAAATGCTAGTACAAATTTTATAAAATTTTATGAAAGCTATATGAGAAAAATTGATAAAAATTTTTCTGAAGAATGTACAAATAATGCAGTTGAAGATATGCATATAGCATATGAAACATATTGTTTAGCTAATAATATGGAAATTGTTCCAAGAACAAATGAAGAATTAAAACTTGTGTACTTGGCTATAAAAACAAAAGAATTAAATAATGAAAATGAAATAGAAAAATAAAAATGGCATATAGCCATTTTTATTTTTCTTGTTTATTATTTTGAGAATTACTTTGCTTGTGTTCAGATGTATTTTTATTTTCATTTTTTGTATTCTTTTTACTTTTACCCATATTTAACACCTCCGATTATATATTTATTATTTTCATAAAAATAATAAATATACTATTAAATATTCAAAAATTAAGATATAATAAAATAAATTTTAGAAAAGAGTAATTTATATGAAAAATATTGTAAATAAACTAATTATTAATAATGAAACAATTGCTTGTATGGAGTCTTGTACAGGTGGAATGTTAGCAAGTGAAATAACAAATATTGATGGTGCTTCTAATGTGTTTGAATTAGGAATAGTAACATATTCTAATGAACAAAAAATAAAGTATGGTATAGAAGAAACAATTATAAAAAAATATACTGTTTATAGTGTTGAAGTAGCTAATGATATGGCAAAACAAGTTTGTAAAATTGCAAATTCTACTTATGGAATTGGAATAACACGGTAAGCTTCGGTAAAGATGATACTAAAAACCCTAGATCTAATAACAATGAGGTATATATAGGTATTTACAATACTAAATACAATAAAATTAATTCATATATAATAAATCCTCTTGGAAACAATAAATACGAAAAAAAGTGTAGTGTTGTAAGATTCATATCAAACAAACTTTATGAAATAATATAGAATAAACCTCCGGTTTTATTAATATAATTTATTATTAACAAAACAGGAGGTTTATTAATGAATTACGAAGAATATATGAGAAGTGTATTAGGATATTCAACTTGTGGATGTGGAAATATTTATAATAATACTTATGACTATGGATATGATTTAAATCAAGATTTTAATTTTAATCCGTCAGTGCCAACAAATCAAATTAGTCGTCAAAATACTAATTTTAATTTAACAGATTTTTATCCAGAAACATACAAAATGCTTAATCCAATGGTATGCAAAGTGTGTGAGAAAAACCTAAATAAAGAAATGACAAGTAATCTATTAGAAGAAATGACTAATGAAATTTACAATAATTTTGAATCAAATGATAGATTAGAACAAAATCAAAAGCAAATACTAAAGAATGGAGATGTAAGAAATCCAAATGTAAAAGAACCAGAAAATATAAGTGAAACAAGACATAGAAATTATTTGTTAAGAGATTTAATAAAAATACTAATTTTAAATAATTGGAAAACCAATTTACAAATGCCTGTAGAAATGTCAATACATTATAACAATGGAAACCCTTACTATCTAAATAATCAGATGTTTCAACACCAAATGCAAGCAAGACCGATATACAATACTAGAAATTATCAAAATTCAAATTTTAGACCAAGATATTTTTAGTATTTTGAATAAATATATAACTCCCGTATATAATTATATATAGGAGTTGTTTTTATTTGGTAAATGATATTTCTTATTTTTCTAAAGTTTTAAAAAAATTAATTTTTTTTATTATTACATTAATAGCAATTTTTTTATGTTTAAAATTAGCAATTTTTTACATACCATTTTTAATTGGTTTTATTATTTCATTATTAATAGAACCTTTAATAAAATTTATTAAAAAAAAGACAGGCCTGACAAGAAAGGTTAGTTCAATAATGGTATTGATGTTAATTTTTGCAATAATAATTGGTCTAATAATTTGGGGTAGTTTCAGTCTAATAACAGAAACTACCAATTTATTGCAAGGATTAAATGTTTATATAGAAAAAATATATTCAATATTTAACAACCTAATTAATAATATAAAATTTAAAATACCAGAAGAAGTTTTTGTTATAATTACTAATTCTACAGAAAACATATTAAATTTGGTTACAAACTATATTTCAAACTATTTAAGCAAAATATTACAAGGGATTACATTAGTGCCAATAATAGGAATATATGTAATTATAACTATTCTTTCAACTTATTTTATTTGTTCTGATAAGATATATATATTAGATCAATTAGAACACCATTTTCCTAAAAAATGGTTTAAAAAATTTGTTGTTAAATTAAATAAAATAATTTATGTATTAGGTAATTATTTAAAGGCAGAGGCAACTATTATTTTTATTTCGTTTATAGAGGTGTTACTTGGGTTATATATTTTTAAATGGAGTGGTTTGAATATTGAATATCCTTTATTAGCTGCAATTGGGATAGCTTTTGTAGATGCATTGCCAATTTTGGGTTCTGGAACAGTAATGCTGCCTTGGGCAATTTGGGCAGGAGTTAATGGTGATATAAAATTTGCAATTGCAATGATTATTTTATATATAATAGTGTTAATAGTACGTCAAATATTAGAACCTAAAATTGTGAGCAACAAAATAGGTGTACATCCAATTTTTACATTAATTGCAATGTATACAGGGTTTAGAGTTTCAGGAATAATTGGATTATTTATAGGACCTATTATATTAATTATTTTAACAAATGTTTTTGAAAATTTAATTGATAATGGGATTGTAAAAAGTATATTTGAAAAGAAGTAAAATTGAATTAATTTACATAATGTGATATAATTAAAGTATCGAGAGCGTCTTTAGATGCATTTCGAAATAAAAAGAAAGGAGTGTGTTAAAATGAACGCACTCGGAGAAAAAATTTTTAAAATAGGTTGCGATTTGATTGCAACCTATGTAGAACTCTCTGTTGAAGAGACTAGAAAGGAGGAAGTGGGCAAATGGATTAAGGCTTTTGAAGCCGACATTTATTCAGCTGATAATAAGAAAACGGTGCCGGTAACGGCAATAAACCGGTTTCAGGTTACCCCTCTTCCGGAGGAGGTGACAAGGTTCCTATCAATTTCAGGTTATAACCTGAAATTGATAGGAGAGGGTAGCAATGCCCAATATTACCTCCTTCTTAAATAAAACTTTCCCCCTGTTGGAGTTTTTCAACAAGGGGGTTTTATTGTACAAAATTTTATAATAAATTAAAGGTTGGAACATAGGTATCAGTTGGTGGATATACATATATATCTTCTGATGGTTTAGTTGTTTGCTTTATGTTTGTTATTTTTATAATAGGTATTTCTCCGTTATAATTTCCTTTTTCTATTTTTCCGGTTATTTCTACCCAAGTATCATTTGCAAATTCTTTTGCATTTTTACAATCACATAAAAATCCAACAATTAATGTTTCCATATTAGAATTTATTATCATATCTCTTGCAAGTACAAATTCTGTATCTTTAAAATCATCTAATCTAAAAACATATCCTGTGAAGCATATTTCATTTCCAATATATTCATCTAAATTATCATGAACTGATTTTAAAACATTTGTATAATTCTGAGATTCTATATATGAGATGTTACTTTGATTTTTATCAGTTACTTTAAAATTTGATTTATATATATTAAAAACAGTAATCAAGAAATAAATTGTGATAATAAAACCTATAAAAATAAATATAACTTTTGTTAATTTTTTTTTATTTACTTTAAAATTTAAAATAAACATTTAAATCAATTCCTTTCAAAACAAATTTAGTAAATTGTATGTTTAAAACTTGCAATATATGCAACTTCATGATATATTATTTGGCGTAAGAAAGAAGGAATAAAACATGGGAATTTTTAACAAAATATTTGGTTCATATAGCGAAAAAGAAGTAAGAAGAGTAATGCCTTTAGTAGAAAAAATAAATAATTTAGAACCTGAAATTTCAAAATTAAATGATAAAGAATTAAAGAACAAAACTGAAGAATTTAAAAAACGTTTAGCAGACGGAGAAACATTAGATAATATTTTGCCAGAAGCATTTGCTGTAGTAAGAGAAGCTTCAAAAAGAGTTTTAGGAATGAGACATTTTGATGTTCAATTAATAGGAGGTATTATACTTCATCAAGGAAGAATTTCAGAAATGAAAACAGGTGAAGGTAAAACATTAGTAGCAACACTTCCGGTATATTTAAATGCACTTACAGGAAAAGGAGTTCATGTTGTTACAGTTAACGATTACCTTGCAAAAAGAGACAGTGAATGGATGGGAAAACTTTATAAATTTTTAGGTTTATCTGTTGGATTAGTAATTGCAGGTATGAATAATGTACAAAAGCAAGCTGCATATGCTGCTGATATAACATACGGAACAAATAATGAATATGGCTTTGATTATTTAAGAGATAATATGGTTATATATAAAAATCAAATGGTTCAAAGGCCATTAAATTATGCAATAGTTGATGAGATAGACAGTATTTTAATTGATGAGGCACGTACGCCGTTAATTATATCTGGTAGTGCTGCAGAATCTTCTAGTCTATATTCTAAAGCAGATGATTTTGTAAAAAGATTAAATGCTAAAGTAATTGTAGAAGAAGATGTTAAAGACTTTGATCAAGCTGAAGACAACGAAAAATATGATTATATAGTTGACTTAAAAGCAAAATCTGCATCACTAACAGCAAAGGGTATAAAAAAAGCAGAAGATTATTTCAAATTAGAAAACTTAAACGATTTAGATAATTCTGAAGTTGTTCATCATATTAATCAAGCATTACATGCACACGGAATAATGAAAAAGGATATTGATTATATAGTAAAAGATGGAGAAGTTTTAATTGTAGATGAATTTACTGGAAGAATTATGTATGGAAGAAGATATAATAATGGATTACATCAAGCAATTGAAGCAAAAGAACATGTAAAAATTGCAAATGAATCAAAAACACTTGCCACAATTACATTTCAAAATTATTTTAGAATGTACGAAAAACTTGCTGGTATGACTGGTACTGCAATGACAGAAGAATCAGAATTTAGAGAGATATATAACTTGGATGTTATTTCTATACCAACAAATAAGCCAATGGTTAGAAAAGATAATAATGATGTAATATATAAAAATGAAAGAGCTAAGTTCAATGCTGTAGTAGAAGATATAAAAGAAAGCTATAAAAAAGGACAACCAGTTTTAGTTGGTACTGTTTCAATTGAAAAATCTGAAAAATTAAGTAGTATATTAAAACGTGAAGGAATTAAACACGAAGTATTAAATGCTAAATATCACGAAAAAGAAGCTGCTATTATTGCTCAAGCAGGTAAATTTGGTCAAGTAACAATTGCTACTAACATGGCTGGACGTGGTACTGATATTATGCTTGGTGGAAATAGTGAATTTTTAGCAAAACAAGAAATGAAAAAACAAGGATATACTGATGAACTAATTGAGCAATCAACTACTCATAACGATACTGATGATGAAGAAGTATTAAATGCAAGGAAAACTTTTGCTGAATATGAGAAAAAATTTGATAATAAAATTAAAGAAGAAAAAGAAAAAGTAATTGCAGCAGGTGGTTTAAAAATAATTGGTACAGAAAGACATGAATCAAGAAGAATTGACAACCAATTACGTGGTCGTAGTGGACGTCAAGGAGATATAGGAGAATCAAGATTTTATATAGCACTTGATGATGATTTAATGAAAATATTTGGTGGAGATATGGTTACTAGAGTATATAACTCATTAGGTGCTGATGAAAATATTCCTTTACAAATGGGATTGCTAACTAAAACTGTTGAATCAGCGCAAAGAAGAGTTGAAGGAAAACACTTTAGTATAAGAAAGCATGTATTACAATATGATGATGTTATGAATACCCAAAGAGAAATTATATACAAGCAAAGAAGAGAAGTTCTAGATGGCGAAAATATGAAAGACAAAATTGCCAATATGATGGATAGTGTTGTTGAAGAACTTGTAAGTGAGCATATAGAAGATAATGGAATTAATAAAGAAGGACTATTACAAGAAATAAAAGCAAATTTAGGAATAGCTGATTATAATTTTGATACAGATAATGAAGTTGAAGTTATAGAAAAATTAAAAGAAAGAGTTCATCAAAAATATTCTGAAAAGGAAAAAGAAATTGGAGATGAACAAATCAGAGAACTTGAGAGAGTTGTTTTATTAAAAATTGTTGATCAAAAATGGATGGATCATATTGACGCAATGGATGAGTTAAAAGATGGAATTGGACTACGTGCTTATGGTCAAAAAGATCCTGTTGTTATGTATAGAATAGAAGGATTTGATATGTTTGATCAAATGGTAAATGATATAAAGAAAGATGTTGTTAAAATTTTATTAAATGTAAATAAAGTTGAAAATCTTCAAAGAAAAGAAACTGTAAAAATTACAAAACAAGGATTACAACAAGCAATTGAAACTTTGAAAAACTCTACTCCAAAAGATAATAAAGAAGTAACACATACACCTATAGTAAATGATGAACCAAAAGTTGGAAGAAATGACTTGTGCCCATGTGGCTCAAATAAGAAGTATAAAAACTGTTGTGGCAGATAGCTCACAAACCCGCGTAAATAAAGGCTTTGCGTGGGTTTTTATATGTTTTTAAAATTTCAATTTATTAAAAAAATAGCATTTATATACAGTTTAGATATAGTTTTTTTATGATATAATTGATATATATAATTGTAAAGGAGAAATTTTAAGTGAATAAGGATATGTATTCAATGATATTTAAAAGAAAATCATTTCATTTATTTAGAAATATTGGTAATGAACATATCACTGAAGATGAATTAAAGGATATAGAAAATAAATTTAATAAATTAATACCATTAGTAGAGGATATTAAAGTTAAAATAAAAATAATTAAAGATTCAAAAAACTGTAAACGAGGACAAGAATATTGCATATTGTTTTATTCAGAAAAAAAAGATAATTATCTTCAAAATATTGGATATCTTGGCGAACAATTAGATCTTTATCTTGTATCAAAAAACATAGGAACATTATGGTTTGGTATTGGCAAGGTGGAAGAAAGCAAATTAGATGGATTAGATTTTGTTATAATGATTGCAATAGCAAAAGTAGATTCAGAATTAAAGTTTAGAAAAGATATGTATAAAAGTAAAAGAAAAGAACTTAATGAAATATGGAATGGAAATTATTATTTAGATGTGGCTAATATAGTAAGATTTGCTCCAAGTGCTTGTAATACGCAACCATGGTTTGTAGAATCTTCTGAAAAAGAGCTTAAAGTTTATAGATATAAAAAAACTGGAAAAAGAGGAATAATGCCTATAGATATGGTTAAATATTATAATCAGATTGATATTGGAATTTTCTTGTATTTTTTAGAATTATATTTAAACAAAAATAATATTAAATATGAAAGAACTTTATATGTAGAAGAAAATGTTGATAATGAGAAGAACTTAACTGCAATATATAAAATAAATTCATAAATTACAATTTTTCTATAAAATTTTAATACTTGCTTGAAGTATTATTTTATACTTTATATAATGCTATTGATGACGTCATTAAATAATTATAACGGAGGAATTAGATGAATATTGAAGTAAAAAGTATTGGACACATAGAAACAAATGATACTTATAAAATTGTAATTGATAAGGAATATATAAAAGGATTAAAGGGTTTAAGTGAATTTAAATATATTAATGTATTATTTTATTTTCATAAAATTCAAAATAATTGTACTTTAACAGAAATCAAGCCATATAAGAAGGGTCCAGAAGAGTTAGGAGTGTTTGCTACAAGAACACCTAATAGGCAAAATAAAATAGGACAAGAAACTGTATATGTAATTAATATTGATGAAGAAAAAGGAATTATTGAAGTACCATATATTGATGCATTTGATGGTACACCAGTATTAGATATAAAACCATATACACCGAGTATTGATAGAGTAGAAAATGTAGAGGTTCCTGTTTGGTGTAAAGATTGGCCTGATTGTTATGAAAAAAGTGGAGATTTTGATTGGAGTAATGTTTTTAATTTTTAAGGAGGATATATGTTAAAAGATTATATAAATAATAAGCCTACTATAGAAAGTGAAAGATTAGTTATTAGGCCTTTAAAAGATAAAGATGTTGAAGATTTGAGAGAATGGACATCTGATAAAAGCATTTATAAATATTGGGGGAAAAATCCTGGAAAGACGGATTTAAAACCAGAATTATTATTAGATAAAAAAGAAAAACCAAGTAAAAGTTTTCATTTATATATAGAGTATAAAGAAAATAAAAAAGTAATTGGAGATATTTATATCTATTTAATTGAAAAAGATAAAAAAGCAAAAGTAGCAATTAGATTAAATAAAAATTATCATAATAATGGTATAGGAACAGAAACAGTTAAATCAATGATAAAGTGGTGCTTTGAAAATACAGAACTTGAAGTAATATGGTCAGATGTTGATCAAAATAATATTTCTTCAATAAAGTTATTGGAAAAATGTGGTTTTAATAGAACAAAAGAAATAGAAAATGGTAAGATGGTTTCTACTATATGTGATATATATATATATGAATTAAAAAAACAATAATAAAATATTAACACAATGTAATATCTAAAATTAGCTATTAAACCATCATTTTTTAGATACAGTATTAGATACTATTTGAGAGAGATAAAAAAATGACCAGAGCCCAATTTAGAAAAAAATCAATTTATTTGAAAAAATAAGCAAAATATTACTGTTTTTATATAAAATATTACTCGTTTTATATAAAAATTAAAATTTCCGCCCATGTGGCTCAGGTAAAAAGTACAAGAACTGCTGCGGGAAATAGCGATAAAATAAGGGGTTACGTAGA
The DNA here is from genome assembly GCA_002314935.1 of Clostridiales bacterium UBA1742. Classification (GTDB taxonomy): domain Bacteria; phylum Bacillota; class Clostridia; order TANB77; family CAG-508; genus CAG-452. The sequence goes on from DCHW01000063.1 coordinate 55,492, forward strand.
CTTATAAAATTCAAAAAATGGAAGAAAAATACCATTAGATACGATTTTTTAATACTAAAATCGTATCTTTTTTTATTAATATGATATAATATGAATTAATTATTAGGAGGTATTATTTATGGAATATTGTATGTTAGAAACAGCTAGTGATAATATAGATGAAATAAACGAAATAGCAAAAGAATTGTTAGATAAAAAATTAGTTGCAAGTTGTCATATTATAGAAAGTAATAGTAATTGGAATTGGAATAATGAAAGAGAAGAAGCAAAAGAATATTTACTTCAAATGAAAACTAAAAATAACTGTTTAAAAGAAATATATACACTAATAAAAAACAAACATAGCTATGAATGCTTTGAATTTGCAATATATAATTTTACGAGTGTAAATGAAGAATATTTAAATTGGATTGAAAAGGAAGTAAAAAATGGATGAATATAGATTAAAACATTCTTTAGCAGTTGCTAGGAAAATGGTAGAAATAGCAAAGGAAAAAGAATTGAGTGATGACGACATTAACGATTGTTTTGTTATAGGTTTTAATCATGATATTGGTTATGAATTTGCTATTAATAATATAGAACATAATATAGTAGGTGGAGAGATTTTAAAAAAATCTAATTTTAAATATTGGAAAGAAATATACTTTCATGGAGAGGTAAATATTGAATACAAGTCTTTATTTTTAGATATTTTGAATCAAGCAGATATGCAAATAGATAGGCAAGGAAATGATGTTGGATATGATAGAAGATTGGAAGATATAAAGAATAGATATGGTGAAAATTCTATAGTATATTCTAAATGTCATATATTAGTAGAAAAAATAAGGAGATTATAATATGTTTTTGAAAATTGAAAATATAATTGCATTAATAGCATCATTATTGATGGTTTATTAGGGTATATTAAAAGAAAAAAAGAAGATGTTATATATTCAAATTGTTCAAATAAAAATTAGATACTGATAATTATTTTAAAATAAAAATAGATACGAATTTAGATACGTTTTAAAATTTGTGTGCCGTGCCAAGCGGAAGTTTGAACGTTCCAGGCTGAACCAAGACGAAGTTTGTCAAAGAATAAACAAGAAAAGAAGAACGAAGATGAAACTTTCAAATTACCATGTGGAAGTGGTAAAAAGTATAAGGTATGTTGTGGGAAATAGCGATAAAATAAGGCTTTGTGAAGATATTAAATTTAAAAAGATGAAAAAATTGTAATTAGATAAGTTTTTTAGAGGCAAAATATTCAAATTTTGTCTCTTTTATTATATAAATTTAGTATTGACAAAACTTAGATAGTCAAGAATAATAAATTACAAATGTTTTATCGGGCGATTAAAATCGCCCCTACAAGGTGAAATATTTGCTTAGGAAGTTCTAAGGTGTCATTATCACAAGTTAATCACAATTTAAAAGCTTCTATGCTTTACTTTTTTATTATATTAATATATAATCAATAAGATTTTTAAATAAGAAAAATATTTTGAAAGGATATATGTATGATTAATTTTGATGAAAGCAAAATGTTTATTAGTGATTTAAAAAGTAAATTAATAAATCTTGGTGATTCTCTTTGACATTTCTAGACTTAATAATAAAATATTTGAATTAGAAAAAATTATCAATGAGCCTAATTTTTGGGATGATTCTCAGAATTCAATGAAAATTGTTACAGAGATGAAACAATTGCAAAAACAGGTTGATGAATATACTAATTTATTAAATAAAATAAACAATATTGAAGAATTAATAAAATTAGTTATTGAAGAAAAAGATGCTGAATTAGAAAATGAAATAATATCTGATTTACAATCTTTAGAAATTGATGTAAACAAATTAGAAATTAAGACATTGTTATCTGGAAAATATGACAAAAACAATGCTATTATTACACTTCATCCAGGAGCAGGAGGTACAGAAAGTCAAGATTGGGTTGAAATGTTATATAGAATGTATACAAAATGGGCAAATAGCAATGGATACTCAATTAAAGAGTTGGATTATTTAGAAGGTGAAGAAGCAGGTATAAAAAGCGTTACTTTTTCAATAATTGGAGAGAATGCATATGGATATTTAAAGGGTGAAATGGGAGTACATAGGCTTGTTAGAATATCACCATTTGATAGTGGAGGAAGAAGACATACATCTTTTGCTTCTTTAGAAATATTACCTGAAATAACAGATGATATTATAATTGATATAAATCCTGACGAACTAAGAATAGATACATATAGAGCTTCACGGAGCTGGAGGACAACATATTAATAAAACAGATTCTGCAGTTAGAATAACACACATACCAACTAATATTGTTGTTTCATGCCAATCTGAAAGATCACAAATTCAAAACAAAGAAACTGCAATGCAAATGTTAAAATCTAAGTTATTAGAATTAAAAGAAAAAGAGCAAAGAGAAAATGAGAGTAAGTTAAAAGGAGAACAAAAAGATATTGCATGGGGAAGTCAAATACGATCATATGTTTTTTGTCCATATACACTAGTAAAAGATCACAGAACAAATTGTGAAACAGGTAATATACAAGCAATTATGAATGGAGAATTAAATGATTTTATAGAAAGTTATTTAAAGTGGATTAAATAAAAGTAAAATAATTATATATTTAAACATATAATATAATATAAAAATTATGTTAACAGGAATTATAATTAATTTTTGTTACAATCAAACTAAAAAAGAAGGTGCCAAATTATGGGCATAGTTATACAAAAATTTGGAGGAAGTTCAGTAGCTGATACAAAAAAATTAAATTTAGTATGTAAGCACATTATTAAAAATGTAGATGAAGGGAATAAAGTAATAGTTGTTGTTTCTGCACAAGGAAAAACAACAGATATTTTAATAAAAGAGGAAGAAGAAATTACAAATAATCCTAACAAAAGAGAACATGATGTTTTGATTTCTGTTGGGGAGCAAATTACAATTGCAAAACTTGCAATCTTATTAAATGAATTAGGATATAAAGCAAAATCATATACAGGATGGCAGATTCCAATTTTAACAGACAATATTTATGGAAATGCAAATATACTGGATATTAATACAGATAAAATTTTAGAGGATTTAAACAATAATTTCATTGTTATTGTTGCTGGATTTCAAGGAATAAATGAATTTAATGAGATAACTACATTGGGTAGAGGGGGATCAGATACAACAGCAGTTGCTCTTGCAGCGTATACAAATGCAGATAAATTAATAATTTATACAGATGTTGACGGTGTGTTTGAAACTGATCCTAATATAGATCCTAATGCAAAAAAAATTGAAAAAATATCATATGACCAAATGATTGAAATGGCAAATAATGGGGCAAAAGTTTTACACAATAAATGTGTAGAAATGGCACAAAAATATAATGTACCAATAATTGTTAAATCAACTTTTGAAAAAGGAACTGGAACTATAGTTAATTAAAAGTTAAAGCAGGTAAAAACCTGCTTTTTCATTGCTTTTAATTAAAGTTCTAAATTGGACAAAACCTGAATATATATAATACTAGTTATTATACATAGGAGGTTTTTATGAATTTAGAAGAAAAAAAATTATTAAACAGTACTATTGTTCAAAATATTGTTTTGGAAAATAGAGAAAAATTAACTATTACAGGAGTGCTAGATGTTTTAAGTTTTGATGATGAAATTGTAGTTGTAGAAACAGATCTTGGACTTTTAAATATTAAAGGAGCTGAACTTAGAATCAATAAATTAAGTATTGATACATCAGAAGTAATAATTGAGGGAAATATATGTAATTTATGTTATTCTGAAAAAAATATAGATAAAAAAAGAAATTCAATAATAAGCAAAATATTTAAATAAGATGGTGATAAATTGGAAAATCAGTTATACATATTTGGAATTTTTATATTATCGGGTATATTCATAGGAATAATATTTGATGCTTTTAGAATTATTAGAAAAAATATAAAAAGTTCAGATTTATTTACATTTATTCAAGATTTTACATGTTCTTTTTTATATGGTTTGGTTTTACTATATTGTATATTTAGGTTTAATAATGGCGAAATAAGATTGTATATTTTTTCAGGAACTGGTATTGGAATTACTTTATATTTATTAATTTTTAGCAGTATTTTTAGAAAAATTGGATGTTTTATTATTAACATATTAAAACAAATTTTAAGGTATATATTATTTTTTCCATTTAAATTTATTTTTAAATTAACAAGAAAAATACTTTTCAAACCAATTTCGTTTTTTATAATAAATTTTGGTAAAAGTTTGTCAAAAATTAAAATAATTTTTAAAAAGAAGAATAATAATAAAGAAAATTTAACTTCAAAGAAGGATTTAATATAATTTTGTAGAAAATATAAATAGATTAATTTTGTTTTATGGAGAATTACAAATGAAAAAAACTTTAAATAGTAAAAAAATGTTAAAAAAAATAATTTTTATGATAATATTGGCATATGTTATTTATGTTATTATTAGTCAGCAAAAAACATTAAATTCTTATAAAACATCACAAGAATATTACACAAAAAAGATAAATGAGCAGCTTGCTTACCAAGAAACATTAATATCTACAAAGGAAAATATTAATTCTGTAGATTATATAGAAGAAATTGCTAGGGAAAAATTAGATATGTATTTACCAAATGAAACTGTTTTTATTGATAAAAATAAATAGTTTATTCCAAAATTTCTATATTCTATTTCTATATTTTTATTCTGATTATTTCCAAAAAACACAAAAAAGTTAATAAAAGGGGGCCATGAATATGCAATACCAGGATTTGTCATTAGTTGAACTAAAAGAAAAGGCTAAAGAATTGGGAATAAAAAATATTTCTAATTTCAAAAAAGCAGATTTAGTAAAGATATTAGAAGACTCAAATACAACTTGTACAATAAATCTAGAAGAGAACATACCAAAGGAATTAGGATATAAACTTACAAACGACGGTGATGAAATTACTCAAGGTATATTAGAGGTATTACCTGATGGATATGGTTTCTTAAGAGGCGAAAATTATTTGCCAACACCAAAAGATGTGTATATATCACCTGTTCAAATAAAAAGATTTAAACTTGATACAGGAGATGTTATAAAGGGAATAAAAAGAACTCCTAAAGAAGGGGAAAAATTTCCTGCTTTAATCTATGTTGGAGAGGTAAATGGAGAACATCCAGAAAATGCATTTAAAAGAAGACGTTTTGATGATTTAGTACCAGTGTATCCAAATGAAAGACTAAAATTAGAAACAACGCAACAAGAATATACAATGAGATTAATGGATTTATTATCTCCAATTGGAAAAGGGCAAAGAGGAATGATAGTTGCACCTCCAAAAGCTGGAAAGACAACAATTTTAAAGAAAATAGCCAATAGTATAACACAAAATAATCCAGAAGTTGAACTAATAGTATTATTAATTGATGAAAGACCAGAAGAAGTTACAGACATGAAACGTTCCATAAAAGGAGATGTAATTTATTCTACATTTGATGAATTACCAGAACATCATGTTAAAGTAGCAGAAATGGTACTAGAAAGAGCAAAACGTTTAACAGAACAAAATAAAGATGTTGTAATTTTATTAGATAGTATTACTCGTCTTGCTAGAGCTTATAATCTAGTAATTCCAAGTTCTGGAAAAACACTTTCAGGTGGATTTGATCCTAGTGCATTACATAAACCAAAAAGGTTTTTTGGAGCAGCACGTAATACAGAAAATGCGGGAAGTTTAACAATTTTGGCTACTGCCTTAGTCGAAACAGGTAGTAGAATGGATGATGTAATATTTGAAGAGTTTAAAGGAACAGGAAATATGGAAGTTCATTTAAATAGAAAGCTATCAGAAAAACGCATTTTTCCAGCAATTGATATAAATAAATCTGGAACCAGAAAAGAAGAATTATTATTAAAAAAAGATGAGTTAGAAGCTGTATTTACATTAAGAAAATCTATGGCTAATATGCAAATTCAGGAGATGACTGAACAACTATTAGATCAAATTGTAACAACAAAATCTAATGAAGAATTTATAGAAAGAATTAATTGTATATTTAAAAATAGTAAAACAGATAGTAAATAAAAGGATATTTAATAATTAAAAAATGAATAAAATTAAATGTTTGTTGAAGTAGGATATTAAAAATTTAATATCCTACTATTTTTTGAAAAAAGTTAACATATAGGTTTAAAATAGATATGTC
>DCHW01000002.1 GCA_002314935.1 Clostridiales bacterium UBA1742
TGTCAATATTTTTTGATTAGTTCACCCTAAAAACATAAAATTATTCTGTGACTAGTTCACCCTAGCAAAGGTTAATGTGGGCTCTGCCCACACCCGACCTCTGGAATTATACTTGACAAATGTCACAGTAAAATTGTAAAATATATTTACCGATGGAATTAAGCGGATAATCTTTCATTCTTTAGGCAATTAAAAAAGATGAATTGTTGTATAATTGCTTCTACAGAATCGTCAGATTTGACGCTTTTTTTATTTGAATTAGTTATAGGTGTAATTTTATACCATTTATCATTAAAACGGACTTTTAATCCTATTCTCTTGCTTACGCATATTTCTATTTTCTTTTTATGTAATATTTCTTTTGTTTCTATTGCAAAAGTAGTACCATTTATGCTAATACAATTACTTACATCTACAGTTCTAATATATTTAACAGAAAGCAGGTAGTCTAAATTAACATATTTAGGCAATTCCATAAAAGAAGATTTTTTATCTTTGGGTTCAATAGAAAATTTCTTATTAAATTTTGGAATATATGTTTTAAGAAATTCATTAGCTTCTTCTATAGTTTTAATATTGTGTCTTCTAAATTCTGTTCTAAGTCTATCATGTAATGTATTCCATAATCTTTCAACACGTCCTTTGGCTTGTGAAGAACCAGCATGAATTAAATCAACTCCTAATTTTTTCATCATTCTACCATATTGGGTAGTAGGTTCTGTAACACCAGCTAATTGTTCTTCAAGAGTAAGTTTGTTATCTTTTGGAAAGAATATACTTGAACCATCAGCATAAAGAGCAAGAGGAACACCAAAATTTCTAAAGGTCTGTCTCGTGACTTCTAAGTAACCATGCATACATTCATTTTCACACATATACAAACCAGTAACTTTATGAGTAGCATCATCAATAAATCCATGCAAACAATATTCTTTATTATCACCATAGAAAAATTGATGAGGAGTACCATCAACTTGTAGTAATTCTCCAGATGAAGGACGTTCTTGTCGTCTATTATGATTTCTAGATTTTTTGTGCTTTCTAGGACTTTTTGCACCTTTTGATTTTAAAAATTTATATAAAGGAGCATAGCTAATTTTAATGTCATAATCTTCTTCTAGAATTTCTTGAAAATGTGTAAAATTACATTCCTCAAGTTCTGGTAAATTCCATATTTTCCAAATTTTGCTTTTAATATCAGCACTAATAGTATGTTTAGGTTGCTTTCCACAATTTCCATGCATCATGGATGAAGCGCCAAATTTTTTATACCTCGCTTTCAATTCTTTTACATAGCGCTCTGAAAAATTCAACCTATCTGCTGCAACTTTTATTGTCATAGTTCCATTAATACAACTTTCAATTACTGCTGCTTTTAAATTTTCATTATTATTCATTTCTGTTCTCATACCTCCATTATATCATGGGGTGAACTTTTCATAAAATAATTTCATAGGGTGATCTTATCACAGAATATTCATAATAATTGTAAAAATTCACTTGCAAATTGCTCTATAATATGATTTGGTACTACAAATAATGATTTATTACATAGTCCTATTCTTTTACTTTCCATTGCTCCTGCAACCATTTCAAAAGTCTTTCCTGCACCTACCTCGTGAGCAAGTAATGTATTTCCACCATAAAGGATTCTTGCTATTGCATTGCTCTGGTGTAGTCTTAATGTGATTTCTGGATTCATACCTCCAAAAGTAATATATTGTCCATCATACTCTCTTGGTTTTATACAATTAAATTTTTCATTATATAAAATTGTAAGTCTATTTCTACGCTCTTGGTCTGACCATATCCACTCATTAAATTTTGACTTAATCATTTCCTGTTTTGCTTGTGCTATTGCAGTTTCTTTTGCATTTAAAACTTTTTGTTCATTTCCATCTAGGTCTATTATTGTGTCAAATATTCTTATATCTTTTAAGTTTAATGTTTGTTCAATAATTTTATAAGCATTCATTCTTTTTGTTCCATAAGTGCTATATACTTTTTCGTTTCCCCTATCTTCACTTTTTCCTGTAATATTCCACTCTGATGTATAACTAGAATAATTTACTGTAATTCTTGATTTTGCATAATATGTTGGCTCTAATAGTTCAAAAATAAAATCTTCTATATCACTTGTTGGAATCCAAGTCGCACCTAATCTAACACTAATTTCACTTGCGGATAAATCCTTTATTTTAACTCTTTCTAGTCCTTCTACATTTATTTTGTATTCTGGGCTATTCTCTGCAAATTGTTTTGCTATTTTTAGCTTTTCTCTAACATTTCCACTTAAATATTCATCTGCTGTTACATAAGTGTCTAACATAGGGTCTTTATATATACTTCCCTCTAATTCTTTTACAAGTTCCTGCTCTGTTTTTCCTGTTAGTGATGACATATATTCTATATCAACTCTTGCTTTATTAGATATAGATAAAATTAAAGCATCAACTGCTGTTTCTGCAACTGACACTACTTTATTTGGCTTTATAGTTCTTTTATAGAACATATCTGCCTTTTGTTTGAAATTCTTTTGCTCATCTACTACTTCTAATGAACAAAGTAAATAATAGCTGTCATCTTCTGCAAAGGCTTTTTCATTTGCTCTGCTATTGATAATTCCATATTTCTTTGTAAAATTATCATATAGTCTGTTTAATTTGCTTTGTTCTGCTTTTATTTCTTCTTCCGATGCATCATCTGTTTGTAATTCAATTAAATTTCTAACACAATCTCTGATTTCAATCATACCTTTAATTCTATTTATAGTTGTTAAAGGAAGGTCTTGTAAATACATTCTGCTATTTTCTCTATAAAATACTTTTTCATCAACTATTGTGTATGAAAAATTTCTAACACTTGAGTCTGCAGGAATGCTTATTTCTTCTTCATCATCTAGTTCATCTATTTGATAATCTTCTATTTCTGCATTTATTTGCTCAATAGCATTATTTAATAAATCTTTTAAATTAACATCATCATAAGGTATGCAAGTAGAGTCCATGCCATATTGTGTTGATGTCATTTCCATTTTTCCTAAAACCATATTTGGATTATCTACAAAGTATTTATTCATTCGTATTCCGTTTTCGTCTTCTGCAAGTTCTACCCAATCATCTTCAATATCCGTAATTTTATCTCTTTTCTTTAAAAAGATAATATCTGCTGTAACCTCAGTTCCTGCATTTTTCTTGAAAGTATTATTCGGTAATCTAATTGCTCCTAAAAGTTCTGCTCTTTGGCTTATATATTTTCTGACATTACTGTTTTCTTTGTCTAATGTACCTTTACTTGTTATAAAAGCTATAACTCCATTTGGTCTTACCTTATCTAATGTTTTAGCAAAGAAATAATCGTGTATAAAGAATTTATTTTTATCATACCTTTTATCATATAATTTAAAATCACCAAAAGGCACATTCCCTACTGCTACATCAAAAAATGAATCTGGCATTTCTACTTCTTCAAAACCTTTTACTGCTATTGTATTTTTTTGATACAATTGTCTTGCAATTTTACCAGAAATGCTGTCTAATTCTACACCATATAATTTACATTCATTTAATTTGTCTGGTAACATTCCAAAAAAATTACCAACTCCGACAGCTTGGCTCTAATATATTTCCTCTCTGTAATCCCATATTTTCTAATGCATTATATATAGAATTTATTACAACTGGTGGTGTATAAAATGCTGTTAAAGTAGATTCTTTTGCTTCTTTATATTCTTTTTCAGTGAGTAAACCTTTTAATTCTTCATATTGATTTTTCCAACTATCATTTCTACTGTCAAAAGCCTCTGGCAAACCACCCCAACCAATGTATTGTGCTAAAATTTCTTGTTCTTCTGGTGTAGCATATCTATTTTCTTCTTCACATTTTTTTAATACTCTTATTGCTTCTATATTTCTTTGATATTTTTCTCTTGGTGTTCCTTCTCCTAACTGGTCATTAGTAATTCTATAATTATTTCTTTCTTCTAGTGGTATTTCTGGGTGTAAATCAAAATACTCTATTTTATTTCTTCTTTGTCTTTTTACTTTAGGAATAATTGGCTGTTCTTCTGTAATATTTTCTATTATTGGCACTATTTCTTCCTGCTCATTTTCTTGTTCATTGTCTATTATTTCTGCAGAAGTTTCTTCCTCTATTTCTTCTAAATCATCTCTATTATTCTTTTTCAAATGATTATTGTATGGGTTTTCTTTCATTCTTTTTTCAAATTCTTGAGTAGTAAATCTTTGTTGTAGCATAGGAAAACTTACATCTGATAATAATACTGTATGATTATTTGTATTTATATTTATAATTTCAAATTCGTTTGTACCTATATATACTCTATCTGCAAGTCTATAAACATATTCTTCAGGTGTTTCTTCCATTTCTTCTTGCTCTTTGTTTGAAGATATTTCGACAATTTTTTTACCTTCTTGCCATATTTTGTATTCTTCTTTTTCTCTATCATTAAAATATCTATTTAGACTTATAAGTTCTCTGATTCTTTTTTCAGCCTCTAACCAAGTTATTCTTAATATTGGTGCATTTTCTTCATAGCCTCTTTGTAATGTTATTCCTTTTGAATTATGGTCTTCTACTAAACCAAATTCATCTCTGCTTCTTCCACCAATTCCATACTCATTTTTTAAGAAATTTGCATTTTCCGTACTAGATAAACTTTTAGTAAGTTGTTCATAAATTCTAAATTTACCTTGAGAAAATCCACTACCTTCTTTTAGGCAACTATCTATCATTTCTTGTGTAAAAGAAAAAACAGAAGCATTTTCTGCCTCTGTTATGTTTTGCTTTTGTTCTTCTTCAGTCAGTAGTTCTAATTGTAAATTAGATCTCTGACTACTTGTTCCTCTGCTACCATCTTGTAATTGTTCATAAGAGCTACCCATTTCATTTGGTCTGTCTGTTTCATTTCCTCTGTTGTTCCCTCCTGTTTCGCCATTTTCTCTACTATCTGATTTACCATTCTCGTTGCCATTTCCTGTATCTCTGTTAAATGTTTGCCCAGTGTTTTCTCTGCTCTCATTATCATATATTCTGCTTTGCTGTGTTCCATTAGATATTTCTTCCTCATTATTGCGTATTTGCCTGTTGGTAGTATCTCCTCCTTCATTGTTATATTCGGAATTAGATAATCCCCTTGTTTTACGTATTCTATCTTGTTCATAATCAATACCTCCTTCAATATTTTTATCTTCACTATTAGAATACTCTTGAATTTCTTTTTGTGCAAATGTGCGATTTTTATTTATTTCTTCTAATTGTAAATTTCGTACTGTTTTTGCAATTTCTCTTAATCCCATTTCTGCAATATCACTTGTTGCACCACCTAATATAGTTGTTAATCTAGTATTTTTAAAATATTTTAAAAATTCAAAATTATTCTTATCAGTATGTTCTTCAACATTTATACCACATCTACTAATTGTCATATAAAAAACACTTGCCCATAATGTTGTTAATAATATTCCTTGTATATCTTCGTGTTCCATATTCTCTAATGGTGTTCCCTTTTTATATTTTTCTATTGTTTCTATATAGTCTGGAATATTATCTATTACCATATTATATGTTGTATCATATAAGGCTTGTATTAAATTTTCTTTACTACCAATATCTCCAAATTTTGCTTCTAATGATTCTATAATTTCCCTTTCATATTCTGGCTTTATTTCCCATAATTTATATGGTGTATTTCTATAATTGTGAGTATCTGATACATCAAATACAAATCTTAACGGAAGTTCACTTCCTTCTTTTGCATAAATAGCAATTCCTTTACTGTCTTTATTTACCCACCTTCTAGGTTTTATTTTATTATTCCATTCTGGCATTTCTGCACAGGCTGTTGCTTCTGGTCTTTGTGCATATATTAGAATTTGGTCATCAAAATTATATTTAAAATTCCACGAAGCACTTTTTAAAAATGATAACCAAGTATCAGTATTTTCAAGTACCTCATTTATTGTATCTTTATATATTTTTCTAATCTCTACATATTTCAATTTTCATTCCACCTCCAACTTTCAGCTTTCAGTGAAAAAGTCTAATAAATTCTTTTTGTCTATGGCTTCTTGTATTAACCATATTATTTCTATATCTACCATCGTTAAGTTATTTGTTTCTTTTATCTTTTTTAAATCAGAAACTTTCATATTCAAAATGTCTTTTTCATTTACAATGTTAGCATTTTTTAATTTTCTTAATAATTTATTTTTTTGTATTGCTGTAATATTTGACATTTTCCACCTTCTTTCAAAAGTTAAAGGTGGCCGTAAAATGCCACCTTTAACAATTATAATTATTTATTTTTCTTTTTATTTTTTAGTTTTTCATAAATTCCCAATGCACATAATGATATTCCAGAAATTCCAAGCATAGTAAACCATAATACAATTGGTCTATCATCGCTAGTCTTTGGAGTTTCAATTATTTTATTTGAGTATTCAAAATTATATATTGAATCTGTTTCTTCTATTTCTTCATCATCAATAAAAACACCTTTATCATTTATTTCAAGTTTTACAACTTTATCAGATAATATATAATTCTTTGGTGCAGATATTTCCTTAATATAATAAATTCCATATCTTAAATCTTCAAATGTAATTGTTCCTTCTTCTTTGTTTGAATCTATTTGCATTATAAGCTCTTTACATTCTTCATCTGCATATAATCCAAATGTAAATTTATCTTTTATTATTTCTTTTGTATCTTCATCAATTTTAGTTAATTTTATAGATGTTAATATTGGCATATCTTTCATAACAAGTTTTTGAGTTTCCTTTTCTGTAGATACTGTAAACTCTATTCTTTCTGTTATTTCATAACCATAAGGTGCTGTAGTTTCTTCTAAGAAATAAATTTTTCCTTCTTCTAAACCTTTTACCTCGTGAGGCTCTTTGGCAGATACCCACTCATCAATAACATTATCTTCTTCATCAACTACTCTTAATATAGCTCCTTCCAATTCTTCACCTGTAGTAATATCTTCTTTTGATACTGTTACTAATTTATCAATCATAGTTATTTTTTGAGTTTCTTTATCTGTATCTACTGTAAATTCTATATCTGTTGCCTTTACAAAATTACCTACTGCAACTTCTTCGTGCAATGTATATGTTTCTCCTTCTGTAAGTCCACTAACCTTATGAGCTTCTTTTTCAGATACCCATTCATCAACTATATTGTTATCTTTATCATATACTTTTAGAGAAGCTCCCTCTATTTCTTCTCCTGCAATATCTGTTTTTGAGATTTCAACTATTTTATCTATCATAGTTATTTTTTGATTTTCTTTATCTGTACTTACTGTAAATTCTATATCTGTTGCTTTTACAAAATTATCTACTGCAACTTTCTCGTGTAATCTATAAGTTTTGCCTTCAATTAATCCACTAACTTTATGGGCTTCTTTTGTAGATGTCCATTCGTCAATAATTTCTTCTCCATCATATACTTGTAATAAAGCTCCCTCTATTTCTTCTCCTGCTATATCTGCTTTTGAGATTTCAACTATTTTATCTATCATAGTTATTTTTTGAGTTTCTTTATCTGTACTTACTGTAAATTCTATATCTGTTGCTTTTACAAAATTATCTACTGCAACTTCTTCGTGTAATATATAAGTTTTGCCTTCAATTAATCCACTAACTTTATGGGCTTCTTTTGTAGATGTCCACTCATCAATAATTTCATCTCCATCATATACTTGTAATAAAGCTCCTTCTATTTCTTCTCCTGCAATGTCTACTTTTGAGATTTCAACGATTTTATCTATCATTACTACTTTTTGTAATTCAGTTGTACTCTCTACTTTAAATTTTATAGCAGTTGCTTTTACAAACCCTTCTGGAGCAAGTTCTTCTATCATTGTATATTCTTTTCCTATAGCCAAACCTTCTATTTTGTGAGTTTCTTCAGTAGATGTCCAAATATCAATTATTTCGCTATTTTCATCAGTAATTTTAATTTTCGCTCCTACAATTTCATTATCGCCTGTTATATCTGTTTTTGAGAATTCAAATATAGTTGTTTCATTTTCTATATCTAATTTTTCTTCATAAACTTTTGTTGTATTATCTTTTTGTGTAAATATAACATCATATTTAGTATCATTTAATATTAAACCATCTAATGTTTCTATTTCTTCAATTTGATAGCTTCCCATTGGTAGTCTTTCAATTTTTAATATTCCTTCTTTAGTAAGATTATATATTCCTATTTCTGTTCCTGCTTCGTAGATCACACTATTATCTGCTTTATCTATAATGTTTTCTTTTGCTATTAATCTAAACTTAATTTTTGATAAATCACTTGTATCTATAAGTGATTTATCTACATTATCTCTTAATGCAACTAATTTATTTAATAGTAAAGTTCCTGTAGGTTGTTCATTTTTTATTTCAATTTCCAAAATATAGTCTTTGTCATTATCTTGGTCATAATTTCTTATTCCCTCAACTTTAAATTTTATTGTATCTTGTAAAATTAAAAATCCCTCTGGCTCTGCTACCTCATAAATTTCATAACTACCAACTTCTAATTTTAAAGGTGTTGTTACTGTTCCAATATCATCATTGGTACTGTTATAACTTTCGGCAGGTACAATTAAATTATCTGCATTTGTTGTAAATGTAGAATAAGTTGTACTACCTATTTTTTGTTTAATAGTATCTCCTTTTTTATATAGAATTTTACCATTGCCTCTATCATATATATCTTTTGTTGCTCTTATTTTAAATGTTGCACTAGAAGCCGTTACAATTTTCCCTGTGTCTTTATCTTTTTTTACTAGCTTAATATATGTTTCTAATTGTTCATTGTTTATAAATATATCTTTTACTTTCTTTGCTACCTCTGTTATTTCGCTTTTATCTTGTGTTATTGAAAAATAGAAATCTGTTGCTGTTTCAAAATCTATTGGTGTTTTAGTTTCTTTTCCTATATATTTTCCATAAGGCAATTCTTTTGTATAACAATCCCCATTTTCATCTGTTATAACTTTATCATAAGTTGGAGCTAGAATTTGTGCCTCTTGAACTCTTGTGCTATTTACATTAACTTTGTTTCCTACTTCATCTACTCCGTTCCATACCTCTGCATAGCTATATCCTTGTGCATATGCTTTATCTACATCACTTGCAAGTTTTATTGTAAATTCTGCACCTTCTAAACCTCGTACTTCTCCAGATTGTGTTTTAATTCCAGATTTAAAGATGTGTATTTGCATTTTCTTAACTGTTTCTTTGCTTAATACACTAGAAGTTATAACTTTTGTATTTTGGTCTTTATATTTTAATTCAACAACATATTCTTTAGTATCTAATAAATAACCTGCAGAACTTCTTGTTTCTTTTACTTTATATCTTCCAAGTGGTAAATTTGTAATATCATCTGTTGTACCTTCCTCATTCATAATTCTTGTTGCAACAATGTTTCCTTTTGAATAGAACTTTTTAGTTCCTGCAACATTATAAATATCTTCATCTGCTATTAAATCATAAGAAGCTCCATTAAAAGTTGCATTTCCTTGAGGTATTTTACCTGTTTCACTATCTTCTTTAACTATTGATATTGTCCCTGTAGGCTCTTTGTTTACTATTCCTTCTATTTTTATTTCTACGACTGGTGTTGTTTCATTTTTATACTCTAATACTGCTGTATATGTTTTTTCATTTAGCAAATAACCTGCAGGTGCATTTATTTCCTTTACAGTATATCTTCCAATTGGTAGCCCTTCAATTTCAGCAAGTCCTGTTTCATTTGCTGTTGTTATTCTTCCAACTTCTGCATTTTTTTTGTAAAATGTTACTGTCCCTGCTACATTTTTTATATCTTCATCTGCAGACACTAAAAATATTGAGCCACCAATTTTATCATTATTTTCACTTACTTTGTAAACTGATATCTTTCCTGTAGGCTCTTTATTAATAATTGCTTGTGTTGCTGTTTGATTTACTTTTACATCAACTTGATATGTGTTTGTGTCTAATAAATAACCTGTAGGTGCAGATTTTTCTTTTACATAGTAAATTCCTTTTTTAAGTTTTTCTATAACAATTTTTCCATTAGCAACTTCTACATCTTTATTGTAGTCATTTGTACCTACTACATTATAAACTGCTCCATTTACCAAGTCTCCATTTGTATTTAATTTTTGTAATTCCAATTTTCCAAATGTTTCAATTTTTAAGCTAATATTTAAAGTTATTGGATCATTATAGTCCATACAATATAATTGATTTTGAACTCCATCTGCAAATTCAAAAAATACCATTGTATCACTATCTTGTGTTCCATCTTTTATCATTCCCCAAGACTTAAACTCTGCATCTGTTATAGTGTAATTTTCTAAATTTGTATTTTCATCCACCATTATTGTGATTGAGTTGCTTCCACCAGAATGTTGTACTCTTATTCCATTTGTTGTTTTGTCTATACTTGGATAGCTAGATAAAACTCCATTAGAATCTTCAAATGTTTTACTTTCTCCTGCTTGAATATTTAATGTTGCTCCGTCAAAGCTAGGTCTTTTTTCCATCTGTGCTATTTGATTATTGATATTATTTTTAAAGCTAACATATTCTGCTTGTATTCCACTATCAATAAATGTTGCACTTGATTGTCCGAGTGTTTCCCAAATGAACTGTTGTGTTAAAACATATTGCTTTTTATCAGCATTTGATGTTCCACCACTTACTACATAATCTCCCTTTTCTTTATACCAACCAAGATATGCTATTTTACAAGCCTTTCTTATATTTGAATTTACTGGTGTATAATAACTACCTTTGTATATCGTTCCTGTATCAAAATCTACTCCGTGTTCTGCACAAAATACAGTTCTTTGTTCATTTGTGTTGTTGTAATTTATAAGTCTTCTTAATAATATTCCATATTGAGTATTTGCATTATCTGTTGTTTTAATGTACGAAGCAAATTGTCCACCTACCCAGCTACCTGTTCCAGATACTGCAAATATTGGCTGTGCTATGCTTAACATTGTAATAATTAATAATATAAAAGCTATTATTCTTTTATACTTTGATGTTTTTATCATCTTTAATTTCCTCCTTTTTCTTTTAAACTAAAAAAAGAACAAGTAATAATACTTGCTCCACTAAATTATATTAAATTATCTGTAATAGAAATTCAAAGTCCATTTGTTGCAATAAGGGCAACTCCATGTTTCATAACCATAAGGACATTTTTTATTATATTCCTCAATAGTTATCTGCCCACTGTGTATTTGATTACTGTAACCATTTATTAAGTCATCATAATAGGCAACTGCTTCATCATAGCTATTAAACCATTTTCCAGAGTTTCCTGCACTTACTTTATGTTTTGAATCACTACACTTTTGTTCTTCAATTACTTTTTCTTGTGTTTCCTGCTTTTTCTCTACTACTTGACTATTCTGTTCTTGTTTTTGTTCTTCTTGTTTTAATATTGGCTGTTCTTTTACTTGTTCCTGTTGTTTTGCATTTTCTTTTTGTTTTTCTTGAACTGTAGTCTGCTTTGTAGTACTACTTTCTTTTTTCTTTGTTTGTGTATCTGTTTTTGATTTTATTTCTTCTGTGTTTTTTTCTTGAATATTCTCTTTACTTGCTGAAACAGAAACATCTTCTATTTTTTCTTCTTCGTTTGTTATTGTTTCATTCTGTATTTCATTATTTTCTTGTTCCATTAACAAAATTTCTTGCATATTCGTTATTTTATTTCCGTTTTCATCAACTACTCCATAATAGCTTTTCGTGATTATCATATAAAATCCTAAAATTATTATCAAGGCAAATATTGCTTTTATTATTTTAACAATTTTCATCATTACCACCTCTTTGCCTATAATTTTAATTCAAATTTTATAATTTTTCAATTCTGCGTTTAATATTTTATATATAATTATAATAATATTATATATATATCTTTTCAGTTAGTATATAGCTAGTATAAAGGGGTAGTTTGTAAGAAGGGGGAAAATAAAAAAAGTATATACATAAAAATTATTGTATATACAGAAAATTATCTTGAATATTCTTTTTCTTTTTTTTGCCAACGATTTTTGTATTCTTCCAATAGTTTCTGCATAACATTTTGCATTTTCTCTGTTGTATAACCTTTTGGAAAATAATCTCTTACATTATCAACTTTGAACTTGATTTGTTCCTTTTGATTTGGCTTTTCTTCGTCTAAAATGTCGTATATATCATCAGCAGTTAGTGTATTATCTTCACTTTTCTTTCGTATTCTTATTGCCTGTGCGTGTGAAGGGTATGCAATAGATGTATCAATTGCATCTAACAATATTTCTTGTTCTTCTTTCTTTAAATATGAGATTTCTACAGCAGGTCTTAATTTTATTTTTTCTTCATCAACTAATTCTAAAATATCTGGTATTAGTTCAGTAAGTCTTACATATCTTTGAATATTACTAGAACTTTCCCCAAATTCTTCTGCAATTTTTTCTCTTGTAGTAAGCATTTCAAACTTCTGCCCCAGTGGAACAGAAGTTAAATCATTTCTTTTTCCCTGTCTTTTTTCTGCTTCAATTTTCATTTTGTATGCAAACGCTTTCTCACTTGGCAATACTTTCTCTCTTTGTTTATTGCTATCTACCATTAAAATAATAGCTTCATCATCTGTTAGTTCTCTTATAATTGCTTTTATTTTTGTATTTCCTGCAAGTTCATTTGCCCTTTTTCTTCTGTGTCCAGAAATCATTTCATAACCGCCATTTTGCTTTGGTCTAACAATTACAGCATGTATTAAGCCATTTTTCTTTATGCTGTCTGCCATATTATACATTTCATCATCATCATTTACTTGATAAGGGTGATTTGGGAAATCACTTATTTGGCTCATATCTATCATTTCTACTCGTTCTTGTTCTTCCTCATCTCTTTGTGCTTGTGTACTAAAAAATATTTTATCTACAGTAGACATTTTGGGCAGGTGCATTTTTTGTTCGTTCTCTTTCATCTGCTAATACCTCCTTTGCAAATTGTGAATAAGCTAGTGCTACACTACTATTTTTATCGTATGCAAAAATACTTTTACCTCTTGATGTAGATTCTGCTGTTTTAATTGCAATAGGAATCTGCGTATCATATATCTTCACAATATTTCCATAGTTTTCTTCAATTTCACTTTTTATTGTTTTAGGCAAATTTGTTCTTCTATCTACAAGAGTTAATAGAATTCCACCTACTGTTAAATCATTGTTTATATAGGCTTTTACTTTTGAAATAGTATTTAATAAATTTCCCATTCCTTTTGCAGATAAATATTGTGATTGAACTGGTATAATTACTTCATCTGCTGTAGCTAGTGCATTTGTTGTAATCATACTTAAAGATGGCATACAATCAATAATAATGTAATCATATTTTTCTTTTAATTCTTTTAAACTATTTCTCATTGCATTTTCTCTACACATTGCATTAAATAAGTTTACTTCTGTCATTGATAAATTTATATTTGAAGGTATTAAATCTACTCCTTCATTATGATGTAATATTGCTTCTTCTGCATTTACTTCTTTATCATTTATTGTTCTTTCTATTAAAGTAGATATTGTTATAGGCAAATTGTCTTGGTCATAAACTCCCATATATGTTGTTAAATCTCCTTGTGGGTCTGCATCTATCAATAAAACATTTTTACCTTCTTTTGATAAAGCAACTCCTAAACTAAATGCTGTTGTAGTTTTACCCACTCCACCTTTTTGATTCGCTATTGCTATTGTTCTACATTCTGACATTCTATGCCACCTCCTCTTTAAATAGTTTCTTTTCAATTGCATTAGCATAGATTAATCCTTTTAAGAAAATATCAATATCTTTTAATCTTTCTTTCGTAATATTTAATATTTCCATAATGCTTTCTTCATCAAATCTTCTTGTGTATTTTAAAAGAATAAATCTATAATAAAGTCTATCTTCATCATCATATAATCTACTTCTAAATGAATTTATTATAGCTTTCCATTCTTTTAATCTTTTGATTGTATTATCAGAATCAAAACTTAATGCAATATCTTCCATTGTTGTACCATTTTCATTAATAGCTTTCAAATGTGCATTATTAGATACATTTATTGTATCAATTAAGTCATTTTTTCTTTTGTCTATTAGTTTTTCTATATTTTCATAGTTATATAGCATAAAACTAATTTCTTTTTCTGCTTTTTTAGGAATACATATTTCACTGACCATTTTTTATCCTCCTCTCTTAAAATTCACTTTTACTACTCTGTAATAAAAGTTATGTACTAAAAAAGAACTGATTTTTCGCTTGAAAATCAGTTCTCTCTAAGAATTCCTAAATTTAGCATATAAAAACTGCAATAAGGTTGTACCTACATACCCATTTTTGCCATTTTTTCATCAATTTTGTCCATTCTCTCAAACTCGCTATTTAACTGTGTTTTATCAAATATATACACCCCATTTTTTTACGACTGCAATAAGGTCTTACCTGTATGATGTCCTCCTTCACCAGTTGGATTATATAATATAATTATTATTGCAATTTCTGGATCATCTGTATTTGCAACTCCTACAAAAGATGTTACATATTTACCTGTATTTACTCCATCTTCAGAAGTTCCTGTTTTTCCACCTATAGAATACCCCTGTACCTGTGCATTTTTACCAGTTCCCTCTGCAACAACAGATTTCATCATATCTAACACTTTATTTGCTGTTTCTTCCGAAATTACTTGTTCGCCTTCTATCACTTCAAAATCCGTTCTTTCGCCAGTAGTACTATTAACAGTTGCCTTAACTAATCTTGGTTTAACTGACTTGCCCTTATTTGCTATTGTTGAAACAACTTTTAGCATTTGAATAGGTGTAATTTCAAATCTTTGCCCAAAAGAAATAGTTGCAAGTTCTACAGGACCAACTTTACTTTCCTTTAAAAAAATGCTATTTGCCTCCCCTGGCAAATCAATACCTGTTCTCGATAATAATCCAAATTTTTCTAAATAATCATAATATTTTTCAACTCCAATTTTTTGTCCAAGACCTATAAATACAGGATTACAAGAATTCATTAAAGCTTGCCTTAAGCTTTGTGCTCCATGTGGTCTATAATATCTCCAACATCTAATTGTAGTTCCAGCTATATTTATTGATCCACTACAATTGAACTCTCCACTATTATCTGTATCAGTTATTCCTTCTTCTAACGCACTTGAAGCAGTTACCAATTTAAATGTAGAACCCGGTTCATATGTATCAGATACAGCTTTATTCCTCCACATTTGTTGTAAAGCATTACTTTTGTCACTCGACTCCATTGTATCCCAAATATTTTTTAAATTTTCATCATTTATTTCATAAGGATTATTTAAATCATAATTTGGATAACTTGCTAAAGCTAAGATATCTCCAGTTTTTGGATTTGCAATTAATATGTTTCCACCATCAGTGCATTCATTATCTATACACGCTTCTGTTAAATATTTTTCACAAATAGATTGAATATTCATATCTAGTGTTAATATTAAATCATTTC
Organism: Clostridiales bacterium UBA1742; assembly: GCA_002314935.1. GTDB lineage: Bacteria > Bacillota > Clostridia > TANB77 > CAG-508 > CAG-452. The sequence continues at coordinate 15,541 of DCHW01000002.1, forward strand.
CATCTACTGCTTTTACATAATCTTCTCCTTCACTCTGTAAATCAGTTCCCCTTGCATCTGTTATTTTTAAAATTTTTCCTTTTGTACCACTTAATAGTTCATCATAAATACTTTCAATTCCATCTAAACCTTGATTATCACTACCAGTAAATCCAATGACATTAGAAGCCAGTGTACTATACGGATAATATCTTTTGCTATCTTCGTCTATATTTATTCCAGTTGTAATATTATTTTCTTCCATCCACATTCTTAATTTATCTGTTTGTTCCTTATCAACTTTTTTAACAATTGTCTCTATAGAAGTTTTTTTATTCACTTTTTTTAAAACAGTTTCATAATCTAATTCAAATATATTAGAAAGTGCTGTTGCAACTTCTTCTTTATCATTTTTTGAAATATTTCCGTGGATTTACCGAAACAGTTTCTACACTAGCACTAACTGCAAGTATATTTTCACCAGTTGAATCATAAATTGTTCCTCTTTTGGGATTTATGTTTCTATCTAATGTTTGTTGCAAATAAGCCATTTCCTTTAATTCAGCTCCTTGTACAAACTGTATACCACTTATTCTTATAATTAATATTAAGCACAAAGCAAGTAATACATAAAGCATATTTTTCATTCTCTTTTTTCTACTTAGTGGAGTAGATTTTAAAATTTGTTTCACTATTATACCTACCTAAAATTTATTTATTATAAATTTTATTGTTCTAATAAAAAAATATACCAAGAAAAGTAACCTTTTCTTGGTATTAAACATGTGTCATGCAAATTTACTATTAATTAATTTTATCTCCTGTTTTTGCATCATAATATTCTACCGTTGGTGCATACCATGTTTCTCCAGATAATCCTGTTACAGTTCCACCTTGTGTATCTATATATATTTTTACTGTTGATGTGCTTGAAATTCCCCAAAATGTTTCTTGACCAATTGATTCTACAGGATTTCCAACAGATCCCAATTGGACATTTTTTAATTTATTACAATTATAAAAACTACTTAATCCTACTGTCTTTATTTTAGGTGCTATTACTTCTTCAAGATTTGTACAATTTCTAAATGAATAGCCTCCTAGACTTGTTACATTATTTAAATTTATTTTAGTTATTCCTGTACACCCTTGAAAACTCATTGCATTTTTATTGTTTATCACTTTATCTGGTATTGTTATTTCTCCTGTTATATTTGTACACCCTGAAAAAACATTTCCATTTATTTGAGTTATTTTATCTTTATTTGGAATTTGTTCCCAAGTTATGTCTGTATTTCCAACATATTTGCTTCCTAATATTATATTTACGCATTCTCCTGTACTTGCATCATAATATTCTACCGTTGATGCACTCCATGTTTCTCCTGCCAAACTTGTTACATTTCCACCTTGTGTGTCTATATATATTTTTACTGTTGATGTACTTGAATTTCCCCAAAATGTTTCTTGACCAATTGATTCTACAGGATTTCCAATAGATCCCAATTGGATATTTTTTAATTTATTACAATTATAAAAACTACTTAATCCTACTGTCTTTATTTTAGGTGCTATTACTTCTTCAAGATTTGTACAATTTCTAAATGAATAACCTCCTAGACTTGTTACATTATTTAAATTTATTTTAGTTATTCCTGTACAATCTTTAAATGCACTGTTTCCTATTGCAGTTACTTTATTTCCACATAATACTTTTTTTATTGTCGTCTTGTCTGTTATTGTACCACTATATGTTGATTCATTTATTGTTGTTTCTGCTGTTACAAACACATCATTTTCATTATAATATATTAATGTTTCACTTGGTTCAAATACTGCTGTATATGTTGCAGCTCCTGTTACTGTTATTGTTTCTGTTGCATTTGTTGATATTGTTTCTCCATCTTTTAACCATCTTGAAAATACAAATTCTATATTATTCCCATTTATATTCTTCTTTACTCCTGTTGCTGTTAGTTCATATTTCTTATATGCAGTTGCCGTAAATTCTGTTTCTTCTGTACATTCTATTTCTGTTTTTGTTTCTTTACTTTC
>DCHW01000010.1 GCA_002314935.1 Clostridiales bacterium UBA1742
ACATCATTGACTAACCTACATATTTTCTCCTTTCTATTCCATAAAGAATTTGACTTCTTACAATAAAAAGTGGTATAATGTTACTAACAATAATTTTGGGGAAAGTTAGTTGTTAGTAAGCATTTCGGGTAATTGTCACCTGGAATGTTTTTTTATTGATGAAGTTATTATACAAAATAAAATGCAAAATGTCAAGAAAAATAAAAAAGTGGAGAAATAAATCACCAAGAAACAAGAAAATGTTGACAAAAACAAAAAAATGTGATATAGTGCTAACTGAAAAATAAAGGAGAAAAGATATGTTTAATAAGATTATTATAGAAAATATTTTAGGAATAAATAATGAAATAGAATTGAATTTTATGTCTACTCCAAAAAAGAAAGAAAAGAAAGACACTATTATAGAAATAGAACCCAATATCAATGTAAATAAAGTGGCAGGAATAATTGGTGCAAATGCTTCAGGAAAATCTAGTATAATACATTCTTTATTAGAATTAAGGATATTTTTAGCACAATATAAAATTATAGAAACTGCTAAAGAAAAGAATGATGATAAAATGTTAAAATATATTTCTAATAGATTTTTGCCAGAAAGAAATTTAGAAAACCTAGAAAAGGATAGTAAAATTGTATTAGAAATGTATATTCCTAGAGGTGAAGTTCCAGGATATTATACATATTCATTAATTTATAATGATAAAACGTTAAATGAAAAATTAATTTATAGAAAAAAGTATAAATCTAAAAAAGAAATTATTATAGAAGATTTCTGCACTGATACCAAAAGAAGTGATATAGGATATAAATGTTTTTATAAAGATAGTATATTAAAAGATTATGGAGATGTAGGAAAACAATTAGTAAATAAATTCAATGAAACAATAAAGTATTATAATACATTTTATCAATATTATATAGGTGATTATATTTATCCGATAGGAATAGATGATATAGATTATATTAACATGAAGGAAACTATAGAGTTTATTAAGAAAAATGAAGATATTATTATAAAACTATTAAAAATTGTAGATTCAAAAATTATTGGTGTTGGTTTTGAAAAGGATGAGGATGGCGATGAAGTTGTTAAATTTAAAACTAATAAAAAAGTTAAGTTAAATATATGGGATTTATCAACAGGAACAAGAAGAATATTGCAATTATTAATAACAATAATAAAAACTATAGAGAATAACGGTATAATGCTTTGTGATGAAATTGAAACTGCATTACATAAAGAGTTAGTACAATTAATAATTCAATTATATTTAAAAAATAATAATTATAGCCAATTAATTTTTACTACTCATGCTCCAGAGATTTTGGATCAGAGTAATATGCGAAATGACCAAAAATTTTACTTAAGTTGTATAAATGAGAAAGTATTTATCAAGAAAGTTTCAGAAATAAATTCTAGATCAGATTATAGTATTAGTAAAAATTATTATATAGACAATAGATTTAAACCTCAACCTGGAAAGGAAGAAATTGAAGAATTTTGCAATTATATAATAAATAAAACAACGGAATAAAGAGTAGGTGCAAAATGTATAAAGAATTAAAACCAATGCTTGCAGCAAATGAATTAATAGAACATCTTAGTGAAAAAGGTGTTAAATTTGATATGATTAGTAAAGAGAATGCTCAAAAATATTTAGAAGAAAATAATAATTATTTCAAATTATCATCATATAGAAAGAGTTTTTCAAAATATGATAAAGGAGATAATATAGGTAAATATATTAATTTGGATTTTAAGATGTTAATAGATTTATCTATAATTGACATGAGAATTAGAAAAACTATGTTAAGTATAGTTTTAGATTTAGAACATTATACAAAGGTTAAATTATTATCAATAATTGAGAATGAAAATAAAGACGGTTATACAATAGTAGAGGATTATTTACAGTATTTAAAAGATAATAACGAGTATGAATATTTAGAAAATGAATTGCATAAAAATAAAACAGGAACATATTGTGGAGATTTAGTAACAAAATATGATGAAGAATATCCGATTTGGGTTTTTCTAGAAATAATTCCATTTGGTAGATTAATTAAATTTTATAGATATGTTGCAGAAAAACTACAGAATAGAAAAATGATAGATGAGTCATATATGCTAATGGATGTAAGAGAACTAAGAAATGCTTGTGCACATAATAATTGTATTATAAATGATTTAAAAGCTAATACATCTAAGTATTCTGCAAATTATAGAGTGCAAAATGAAGTAGCCAAAACAGGTATTTCGAAGAAAGTAAGAGATAACAAATTATCAAATATAAGGATAAAGCAATTAATTACATTATTATATTTAAATAAAAATATAACAACAAGTGAAGGAATATTAAGATATCAAGCAAAAATTTTAAATGAATTAAAAGATAGAATTGAACACCATATTGATTATTATAATACTAATGAACTTATCCAAACTAGTTTGAATTTCTTGAATAAAATTATTGACAATTGGTATAATAATAACATATAATATATATTGTAGAGAAAAAGAGTGATCTTTTGCGGAGCTATGTTCTTAGAGCGTGGCTCTATTTTTCTTTTTAATCAATAATTATCAAAAAAAATTAAGTAATATATTAGAAAGTGTGAAAATGATTTTTGTCAATTTCACACTTTTTCCAATTATAATACAAACCTTATTCAACCTTAACACTCATTGCAAAAGCATTAAAGTCCAAATTAACTATTTATCCAAACATCCAACAATAAGTTCAATTCCATCACAAAATCCATTTCTATAATATTTTTCTTGCCAGTAACCAATGTAATCCATCAAATTATCATCCAAAGCATTAAGTTGTTTTTGAACATACTTACGATTTTGTTTAGGAATATTCTTTAGAATAAGTTCACTAATCTCATCAAATTCAATAGTATGTTTTCTATCTTCTTTATCTGTATAAGCCAATACAGTATCTTCTCTAAAAACAAACCAATCATTTAAAATATCATCGCTAATTTTTCTATAATTCATTATAAAAACCTCCAAATTTTCTAATATTGATAGTTATAAGAGTTTTAATATAATTAGATTCTTAAATTTAATTATTTTTTGAAACTAAATAATTAAGGAAACAAAATTTTTTTATTAAAAAATTTTGTATACTGAGGCTGTAACAAACAAGTTTTAACAGCCTCAGCAACTGGGTAGATTTTGGGTAGATAAGCTTCAAAAAATACCCTAAAAAGACACAAATGTTCAGTAATCAAAAATCCTTGTAACTATATAAATACCAACGAAAACTCTAAATTTCACAAAACCTCAAAAAGTCGTCAGCCCCCGCTCATAACCCGAAGGTCGTAAGTTCGAGTCTTACCCCCGCAACCATAATGAAATAAGCATTTTGTAGAAATACAGAGTGCTTATTTTTTACGTTTTGACCACTTATTTGACCACAACCAGAACGAGATATAATAGAATAATTGTAGCATAATGGAAAAAAATGTGAATTTGTGATAATATTCTATTGGAGGACTAAGATATATGATTGAAATATTGGAATACATATTTTTTGGAGTAATTCATTTTTTAGTAATCACTTTAGAATTTATGGACTATATAGAGAACTCATTAATTGGATTATTAGTAGTATTTTTTGTTGGTATTGCATTATGGGAAAGAAAATTTATAAAAATGTATCTTGATATTGCTAAAACGTTCATAAAGATGATTTTTTCAAGCTTTGGAATAATTTTATTTGGAGTAATGGCTAGTTATTATTGTTTTACTATTATAGCTTTTGAAGAAAAAATTAGTATAATATTTATTATAATTACATTATGTTTGTTTTTCAAAGATTTATTTGAATTTATGACTAATTCAATAATAGATGAAAATAAGAAAACTATTAATTCAATTTTAGAAATCTGTAAATCAATATTTATATTAATTTTTTATAGATTAATTTACATGATAGAACTAAGAAATTTTAGCGAGTTTAATTATTTATTGTATAGTTTGATTTTTATACCTGTAATTGCTCTTGTAATTATAATGATGAAAATATTGACATCAGTAGAAACATTAACGGCAAAATTTAGTAAATATGAAAAACTTGAAGATATAGAATACTTAAAATTATTCCTAAGAACACTTTTAAAAGTTAAAAGTATTAACAATACAAATAAAATAATAAATGATTTTTTTGCAAATAATAAGAAAAAAACATATAAGGAAGTTTTGCAACAAATGCCAATTCATAAAGATAGCAAATTAAATACTAAAAAAGGTAAGCGAATCAAAGAAGAAAATAATAAGCTGAATGTTAGAACTATATGGTTTATAATATGGATTGCAAATATTTTAAATGCTGTGTATATTATAATAGAAAAGCGATTTTTAAATAGCAATTTTAGTTTCAGTTATTATTGGACATTGTTTATTTTAAGTATCTATTTTATTGCTGATTTAATGAAAATGTATAAAATCAAGTGTCAGTATGATTTTATTATATATCTGGTAATTGCTATTGTAGAATATCTTATACTTATTATTTATTATTTTCAGATACAAGATGGGAGACTGTCAAATATGTTGTTTTTAGTCGCCGTATATATAGTTTTTGCATTATTGTTTAGAAAAAATAAAAGAATAAGTTTTTTGAATATGCCAGCAATATCAAAAGAAAATTTTTTTGGATTACCTCCTAAAGATAAAATATAATAATATTTTAAATAGTTGGTTTTTCTAAATAAATATAGTATAATACAAAGGAATGAGGTGGAGAAATGGAAGAATATAAAACAACACTTAAATATTTACTATCTTTAAATACAGAAAATGAGTGGTTAGAATATAAAGAAAACAACTCAAATCCTGATATGATAGGAGAATATATATCAGCTTTATGCAATTCAGCAATTTTAGATGGACAAGATAAAGCATATCTAATATATGGAATTAGTGATAATAAAGAAATTATAGGAACAAAATTTGATTTTAAAAAAGCTAAAAAAGGTGCTCAAGAATTAGAAAATTATATATTAACTTTATTAAAACCAAGAATATCCTTTAATGTTATTAATTTAGAATATGAAGGAGATAGAAGAGTTCAAATAATTGAAATTGAAACTAATACAAATATTCCTGTTAAATTTAAAGATGTTGAATATATTAGAGTAAATTCTACAAAACAAAAATTGAAAGATTTTCCAGAAAAAGAAAGAAAACTATGGAAAAGTTTTGAATCAAAAGTTTTCGAAAATCAAATAATTTTAAATAATGTAGATAAAGAAGAAATTTTTGATTTACTTGATTACGATACATATTTTAATTTAATGAATATAAAACATCACTTAAACAAAGAATATATTTTAGAAAAACTAATTGAAGAAGAATTTGTTTCGTTTAAAAGAGGAATATACAGCATTACTTATTTAGGCGCTATTGTTTTAGCAAAGGATTTAAATAAATTTAAAGAAATAAAATCAAGAGCGCCGAGAGTCGTAGTTTATTCTGGAAATAATAAAATGGAAACTCTATCTGATATAACTGGAAGCAAAGGATATGCTGTGGCATTTGAAAATTTAATAGAATATATTAATGATAAAGCTTTAAACAAAGAAGTAATAGGTGATGCTTTTAGAAAAAATGAATATCAATATCCTAAAATTGCCATTAGAGAAACAGTAGCAAATGCATTAGTCCATCAAGACTTTTCAGAAGGAAATAAAGGACCGCTAATAGAAATATATAATGATAGGATAGAAATAACTAATTCAGGAAAGCCACTGATAGAAACACAGAGATTTATAGATCATACTCCTAAATCAAGAAATGAAAAATTAGCTAATATAATGAGGCTACTAAGAATATGTGAAGAAAAAGGTAGTGGAGTTGATAAAGTAATTACTGCTATAGAAGAAGAAAATTTACCCGCACCTGAGTATGAAGAATATGAAGATAGCATTAGGGTTATACTTTATGCTCATAAAGAATATTCAAAAATGACAGAGGAAGAAAGAATAAGAGCAACATATCAACATTGTAGTTTAAAGTATGTAAATAAAGAATTTATGACTAATACTACTTTAAGAGAAAGGTTTAAAATAGACAAAAATAATTCTTCTATAGTTTCAAGATTAATTGCTTCTACAATAGAAAAAGGACTGATAAAAGATTTTGATCCTGATGGAAGCACAAAAAAATTCAAAAAATATATTCCTTATTGGGCTTAAAATTTTATTTGATCATAATATCATAGGAAATTTAAAGAATTCCTGAAAGTATTGAAAAATATAAGAATTCTTATTTGATTAGAAAATCCGGATAATAAAAAAATTAAGTTAACGACCACTTTTGGATATAAAATGTTCAAAAATGGTCGTTAACTTTTAATTAATTATTTTTTAAAATTTTCATTTCATCTAACAAAATTTCTCTAGCAACTTCATTAACTCTATTATTTAATTGCTCTGGTGTAAGAGCAGGCTCAGTTTTTTGGAAATGTTCTTGAAGTTGTTTTTTTATTAGAATAACATGTTCATCTATTTCTGCATTATTAAATTTCATTGCAAATATCTCCTATACAAAATATAATTCTCTTATTTTTTCCATATTATCTTTTTTATGATTTGGCAAAGCATGCCCATATTTATTTAAGGTAGTGCTAGGATCAGAGTGTCCTAATATTTTACTTAAAACTAATATATCCATTCCTTGTTCAATAGCTCTTGTAGCAAAGGTATGTCTTAATGTATGAAAGGTTACATTAGGAGTGGTCCCTTTGGGAGTAGGTTTAGTTTTAAACCCTTTTTTAATTTTATCTCGAATAGTTTTAGGTTTGGATTGAATTAGTCCACATTCAAGTAATATTTTGTTATAATAATTTTTAAATGTTTTTTGGTCATATGGTTCTCCTATTTCATTACAGAATAAAAATCCTTTATTATTATAGGCAGAGCCACTTAATTTCTTTTCCTCATTTTGAGATTTTTTATGATTGGTAAGTTCTAAAATCATTTCATCAATTAGTGGAATTATTCTAAAAGAATTATCAGTTTTAGGTGTATCTAAAATAATTTCTGTTTTAGTGCCATTTGCATTATGAGTTGTTAGACGTTTTATTGTATTTTTAACACTAATAAATTTATTCTCAAAATCTATATCATTCCATCTTAAAGCAAGTATTTCTCCTAATCTCATACCAGTAAATAAATCTAAAATTACAACTATTCCTAGTCTATGACTTCTAGAAACGGATATTAATTTGTTTTGTTCTTCTCTAGATAAGACTCTCATTTCTTTTCTATAAACTTTAGGAACTTTTACAAATTCACAAATATTCTTTTTTATCATCTCATTTAAGTATGCTTGTTTTAAAGAAGCATGAATCATATTATATAAATTTTTTAAAGTTTTATCTGATAAGCCACCTTCTTTATTATCTAGTCTTCCACCTGTTAATTTTGTATTAAAAAAATCTTGTAATATTTTAGCATTCAAATCTTTTAATTTTATATTGCAAAAGTAGGGAGTAATATGACCTCTTATATATGTTTCATAGCTAGTATAAGTAGATAATTTAATACTAGGTTTAGCATAAGTTTCAAGCCATGTTTTAAGCCAGCCTACAAATGTTATATTAGTTTCATTTATGTAAGAATCTTCTGCAAGCTCTGCAAGAACTTTTGAAAGTTCTGCAGATACCTCAGCTCTTGTTTTTCTATAAATATATTTAAATTTAGGTTTTCCATCTATTGTTCTTCCAATTAATGCTCTGGCTTCCCAGCGACCATCTTTTCTCTTTCGTATAGTTCCTTCATTTTGACCACGTTTTCCCATAAGTCCACCTCCTTTTTGCTTGATAAATATATTATAAATTGTACATCATACAAAAGTCTAACCGATTTATGAAAAATTTAAAAAAAATTACATTTCTAATTCGTCATCCCAATTAAATGAACTGCTATAACGATGTTTATTAAGCCACTCTTTTTTAGCATTCTTATTAAAACTTCTAAAACCTCTTATAGTTCTTATTGAATTATCTTGATAATATCTTTTGTTTTGTAATAAATAGGAGAGAGCAACAATTTTATCTAAAGCTGTGTTACTAGTAAATCGTGCAAAATTTGTATTAGTACCATTTTCAATTTTACTGTTTTCTATTTGCTTATCTGGAATTTCTGTAATATCTTTATATGCTTTTATATTTGAAGATTCAAAATAATATTCCATATTTTCTTTCAAATATTTCTCATCGTGCAGGCTCCTATCCCTACACCTATTTCCATCAGCTGTAATGTAAGTTATATATTTTCTTGCATCAGTCCATATAACTTCACAACCTTTATTTTTCATACTGTGTATAAAATCTTCTTTTGTATTAGACCTTAGCATACTAATGTCAATATCATTAATTAATTGAATTTTCCAACTTTCTCCTTTTTTTGTAACTGCAATTTCATTTTGACTTATATCTTTTACATTAGATTTTTTTATTTGAGTAGTTTGCAAATTATAATTTTTACAAAGAAAATTGGAATATCCTTTTAATTGTTCTAAATCTTTATTACTCATATGAACTTTTTTACCATTTTCAAAAGATACAGAGTTAACTATTAAATGATTGTGAATATGATTTTTATCAATATGAGTAGCAATTAAGACTTGATAATTTTTAAAATAATCTGCAAAATTAACTCCAACTTCATGAGCTTTTTCAGGTGTAATATTATCCTTAGGGGAAAAGGATTGTATAACATGAAAATATGTATTACCATCTTTTTTATGGAATTGTTCTTTAACAACTTCCATTTCATCTACAACAGTTTCAGGAGAACAATCCTTTCCGGATATTAAAAGTTCATTAGTTTTATTTGGATTTGTAACATAATCTATAATACCTTTTACATCTCTCTTGGCGGTTTTGATTTTAACGATTGCCATATATTTTTTAGCTCCCTTTGAAATATAACTAAATTAGGATTACTAATTTCACCAGAATTGCAAGCTTTTGCAATTTGATTAACATTAACACCAATTCTTCTTAATTCATTTAAAAATTCTTTATATCCATCATAGACATAAATTGGTTTATTCAAGGCACATTTTGTTACATAATCTGTTATTGTTAATTTTGCTTTTTGACTTTTTTGTTTTATATAATTTAAATCTTTTGTACTAATTCTAATATTCAAAGTTTTATCTTTATTCAAAAATTCCTCCTTAATTGAAAAGGGGTTGTAGGGGCTTGCCCCTTACAAGATGCGTTTGTATGTATATACAAAGGCGAATCTTGCAAATAAAACAAACAAGCCCAATTTTATTAAAAAACCTCTAATCAGAATTTGAATTACTATTAATCCAAACTAAAAATTTGTCCTTTGGTACAAGTTTTCTTTTACCGATTTTTAATGTAGGAAATTCTTTACTATTCAAAAGATGATATGAATTTGCTTTGGAAATTCCTAAATATCTACTAATATCAGTTGCAGATAAAGTAGCAGGTAAATCTTCTTGGGTTTTAAAGCTACTATACATAAGCGGTCCTCCTTTCATTTAAGATTGCATAATGTTCAGATAAAATGTGTCTAATGAGAGGAAGAAAAAATATCCCCTCATATACTAGCTCACTAAACCCCCATTTTGTCCCCCCCTATTTTGAAAAAAATTTAAATTTTTTATATTTTTTCAGAATTAATAGAAGTTAAACAAGCATTGAATTTGACATAATATGGAAATAGATGTATAATGGTTATATATTATTTAAGGAGGATAATACCCTATGATTTCAGACATCATGAGAAGAATTTCTATGCTTAACACATTGAAAAATCCAACAGAGAAGGAAATGGAGGAATTAGAATTTTACAAGGTAATAATGAGGGTGTAAAAGTCAATACAAAATTGAT
>DCHW01000060.1 GCA_002314935.1 Clostridiales bacterium UBA1742
CATATCTATTTTAAACCTATATATAATCTTTAAGCTTTTTACTTCTACTTGGATGTCTTAATTTTCTTAATGCTTTTGCTTCTATTTGTCTTATTCTTTCACGTGTTACTTGAAATTCTTTTCCAACTTCCTCTAAAGTTCTTGCTCTTCCATCTTCAAGTCCAAATCTTAATTTTAATACTTTAGCTTCTCTAGGTGTTAATGTATCCATAACTTCTTCAAGTTGTTCTTTTAACAAAGTATATGCTGCAGAATCTTGTGGTGCAGGGCTATCTTCATCTTGAATAAAATCTCCTAAATGGCTGTCATCTTCTTCACCTATTGGTGTTTCTAAAGATACTGGATCTTGTGCTATTTTTTGTATTTCCATAACTTTTTCTACTGAAATTTCCATTTCTTTAGCAATTTCTTCTGGCATTGGTTCACGTCCTAATTGTTGCAACAAATGTCTTGAAGTACGAATTAATTTATTTATTGTTTCTACCATATGTACTGGGATTCTTATTGTTCTAGCTTGATCAGCAATTGCTCTTGTAATTGCCTGTCTAATCCACCATGTAGCATAAGTACTAAATTTATATCCTTTTGTATAATCAAATTTTTCTACAGCTTTAATTAATCCCATATTTCCTTCTTGGATTAAATCTAAGAATAACATTCCTCTACCAACATATTTTTTAGCAATACTTACTACCAATCTTAAATTTGATTCAGATAATTTCTGTTTAGCATCTTCATCTCCGTCTAAAACTTTTTTGGCAAGTGTTAATTCTTGTTCGAAAGTTAATAATGGAATTTTTCCTATTTCTCTTAAATACATTCTAACAGGATCGTCTACATTTATACCGTCAAAGTTCATTGTGTTCATGTCTTCTATTTTTATATCTTCAACTTCTTCTAAATCTTTTATGTCTGGTTCTTCATCTAAATCATCTTTTAATACATCAACACCTGCATCTTCAAAAGCATCAAAAACTTTATCAAGTTGTTTTGGATCGATATCAACCAATTGATTTGCAAGTTCTCCATAAGTTATTTGACCCTTTTCTTTTGCTTTTTGTAATATTTCTTGAACTTTTTTATTTGCATCTTCTATTTTATCTTCTTTTGCAGTAGTTGCTTTTACTTTTTTTGTTTCTTTTACTGCATTTTCTACAATTTCAGATTTTGCTTCTTTTTTTGTACTTCCCATTATATACCTCCTATTTTATTTGTGATAATTTTATAATTATATTATGTAATTCTTCTTCTAAGCTACTCGCATCTTCTTTTAACAAGCTATCATTTCCTAACAATTTAATAATTTCATTTCTTCTATGCATTATTTTTTCTTTTTGATAATTATTTATTAAATCTTCTATAGCTTTTTGATCGTTTTTTAATTCATAATCATCTGCCATTATTCCTGTTATAATACTAATTATTCCTTCATCATCATTAAATAATTCTAATATATTATCTATATTACTATTACCTTTTTCAAATTCTTCATACAATTTTTTTAATATTTTTTGGTTTTCTATTTTTCTAAAATCATTAGGCTTTATTATATTTTTTATTTGCTGATATACATCCATTTTACCATTTAATAATAAAAGTATTATCATATTTTCTCTTTTTATTAAAGAGTTAGGTATATCTTCATCATGTTTTTTTACATTAGGAACCTTATATGCTTTTTCTAATACTTTTTTTCCTGGATTGTTTTGATAATTAATTTTATTTATTTGAGAGTAAATTGCTTCTTTTGAAATATTGTATTCTTGTGATATTTTATCTATATATATTTCTTGTTCAATTTTATTATCTACATTACTTATTAATTTTGCAATTTCATTTAAAAATTTAATTTTGTCATTTACATTTTCTATATTTAATCCTTTTTTTAATACTTTTATTTTAAATTCAATTAATGAAATAGCATTTTCTACAAGTAGATTAAATTTTCCATTTCCATATTTTGTTATATATTCATCCGGATCTTTTGCACCTTCCATTTGTAAAATTCTTATATTGCATCCTAAGTTGTTTAAAATGTCTAGACCTCTTAATGTGGCGGCTTGTCCAGCCCCGTCTGAATCATACGATATTATTACTTGCTCTGAATATTTTCTTAGTAATCTTCCTTGTGCTTCTGTTAGTGCTGTCCCACATGAGGCAACTGCGTTATCTATTCCTCTTTGATGTAATGACACAACATCCATATATCCTTCTACAATAATTAATTTATTTGATTTAGAATTTTTTGCAACATTTAATCCAAACAAATTTCTTGCTTTGCTGTATACTATATTTTCTGGTGAATTTATATATTTAGGTAAAGAATTATCTAAAACTCTTCCCCCAAATGCAATAACTCTATTGCGTATATCAAAAATTGGAAACATTAATCTATTCTTAAATCTATCTACATAATTATTTCCAATTTTATTAACTAAATCTGATGCTAAAATTTCATTTTCAGTAAATCCGTTATTTTTTAAATATTTGTATAGACTATTATTGTTTTCTGAATATCCTATACAAAAATTTTTTAAGGATTTATTATCTAGTTTTCTCTTTTTTACATATTCTTGTGCGATTTTTGATGTTGGTTTGTATAAATTTTCATGAAAAAAATTAGCAGCTAGCTTATTTATTTCATATACTTTTTCTTTTAATAATTGCTTTTGGGTATCGACATTATTATCAAGTGTTGGCAACTTAATATTTGCCTTTTCTGCTAGTAATTCTAATGTATCTTTAAAGTCTATATTTTCTATTTTACTCACAAAATGAATTACATTTCCTCCGGCCCCACATCCAAAACAGTGAAATATTTGTTTATCTGGAGAAACAGAAAAAGAAGGTGTTTTTTCTTTATGGAAAGGACATAATCCAAAAAAGTTTCTACCACTTCTCTTTAACACTACATATTGTGATATTGTATCCACTATATCATTGCTGTTTTTTATATCATCAATTAATTCATCACTATAACGCACCATTTTTAGCACCTTTCTTTTATACTATTATATTATTCGACAGTTAACTTTTAAATCCTTCTAATTCACATAAAATTGCTTTTAATATTTTTATTTATTACAAATTTTTTAAATTCTACAAACTTAATTTATATTATTTTTAATCAACAAAAAAATCCCTCTTAAAGGGATTTTTTTATAATGTTACATTTCATCTACACCATTAAATGAAATAAATTTTTTTACAATATTATCTGGAACTTCTTTTGTTATAGTTTTGCTATATTCAGTATATGAAGTATTTATTGTATCATTTATTATTTCTTCCATTTTTTCTTTGTCAGAATTTTCAGCAAGAGTAAGTTCACTTACTAATATTTGTTTTGCATTTAATAACATTTTTTTCTCTCCTGTTGAAAGTCCTTTTTCTTTTTGTTTAAAGCTTAAATTTCTTACAACATCTGCAATTTCATATGCATCTCCACTTTTCATTTTATCCATATTGTCTCTATATCTTTTGTTCCAATTCATTGACATTTCTGTAGAAGTAGTTTCTAGAACTTTAAACACTTTTCCTGCTGTTTCTTTATCTATAATATCTCTTACTCCAATTCCTTCTGCCTTTGATGTTGGTACCATAACTTTTACTTCACCTGGCATTTTTATTATATAGTAAGATTGTTTTTCTCCTAAAATATCTTTTTCTTCTATTCCTTCTATTGTTCCTGCACCATGCATTGGATATACAACATTATCACCTACGTTAAACATATAAACGTCAACTCCTTTTTAAGATATACGATTTTTCAACCATTCTTATTATACCATAAAAAAAGATTCAAGTCAAAGAAATTTATCAATTTTTACATAATGTAGGTTAGTCAATGATGTGT
>DCHW01000019.1:0-24371 GCA_002314935.1 Clostridiales bacterium UBA1742
CTTGTTTATTTGCTACACCAGCATAGTTAAAAGCTTTTCTATGCGTACTAGTAGCAAACTAAATTAATTTAACATTTCTTTTAATTCTATTTTTAATTTCTTTAACTAAATTTAAAATTCTATTTAAATAACTTTTATCTTTATAATAATTATAAAGTATTTGTAACTAAGGTTTTACAGATAAATTGTCTAAATCACAATAAACTAAATATTTAACAAATCCTGTCAACCTGGTTTTCTTTTTAATTAATTTAAACTATTTTAAATCACCTTTATGTTTATTCTTTATGTCTTTCTTATAATAAATAATTTTCATACCTGTTTGTACACTTAAATCAAGGTTTTTAATTCTTTGCTACAACGTATTATTATAATATTTAATTATGTCTTGAAACAAAGTTTGTGTCTACCAAGCATTTAACTGTTATATTTTAAATTGTTTGTAGTTTACCTGAAAATTTTTGTCTGTATAAAGCTGCTATAAATGATTAAAGCAAAACTAAGACATTTTATTCTTTAATTGTTTTATTTCATTGTCAACCTAAATAAGTTTCTAAAACTTACTCTAATTTAAATATTTACTTGTAAACCTTTGCGACTTTAACATATTTTTAGATCTTTTAACTTCTTTTATATATCGTTATTTACTAAATTTTTAATTACTTTTATCAAATTTTTTATGTTAATATTTAAAAATATTTAGTTTTTATTTATTTTAAATAATAAATTTTAATAATTTTAATCCATTTTTGCATTATATAAAATTTTATTTAAATTATTTAAAAGAAAATTATAAAGATTACAAAAAATATAGAATTGGAGTAGAAAATAAATGAATGAAAATAAGTATTTGATTACAGGCGGTCTTGGATTTATTGGATTTAATTTTATCCAATATTTAGTCGAAGATATTAAAATTAATCCAAATAATATTGTCTGTCTTGATTGTATTACATATGCTGCAAAATATATGTTAGACAAAAAAATAAATTATTTAAATAAATATAATATTTATTTTTATACATATGATTTTGTAAAAGATATTGGTGTAATTGAAAATCTTATAAAAAAAGATAATATTACACATATTATTCATTTTGGTGCAGAAAGTCATGTTGATAATAGCTTAAATAATCCTAATCTTTTTACAGAAGTAAATGTAATTGGAACGCAGAATTTATTAAATTTAGCTAAAAAATATAATTTAAGATTTCATCAAATAGGTACAGATGAAGTATATGGAAGTGTAGATCCAGAAAAAGATATTGTTGATGAAACATTTAAATTAAATCCATCTTCGCCATACTCAGCATCAAAAACTGCAGCTGATTTAATGTGTGTTGCTTATTATAAATCTTTTGGAACTAAAGTAACAGTTAGCAGATGTTCAAATAATTTTGGTCCTTGGCAACATCCAGAAAAAATGTTACCGAAAATGATTACTAATGTATTACAAGAAAAAAAGATTCCGGTTTATGGTAATGGTATGCAAAGAAGATTTTGGATTTATGTTAAAGAACATAATGAAGCAGTTTGGAAAATTTTAAATAATGGAAAATATGGAGAAATTTATAATATTGCTCCAGAAACAAATAATTTAATTACAAATATAGAATTAATTAATAGAACATTAAATATTCTTGGAAAGAATCCGGCTGACTATATTGAATATGTAAAAGATAGACCTGGACATGATTTATGTTATTATTTAATTGGAACTAAAATATTTAATGATTGTGGACATAAATATTCTGTTGGAAAGTTTAATGAACAATTAAAAGAAACTATTGAATGGTATAAAATTTATTTAAAAAATTAAGAAAAATAAATATGAATAATAATTTATTATTTTTATTTATCAGAAACAAATTAATTTATATAAATATATCTTATTAGTTAAAAGAGTGAAAAATGAAAATGGAAAAATATATAAAATATCCTAGAACATTTCATCTACCATTTAGTGAGTGTCTTACTGAAGATGATAAAAGACTTGAATCTGATGAACAGTTCAAATTGATGGATAATGTATATGTTACTGAGAAAAGAGATGGAGAAAATACTACAGTTTATTCTGATGGTTATATTCATGCTAGGTCTGTTGATGGAAATAAAGATCCTTGGCAGACTTGGTTAAAATCTTATATTCAGACTTGGTATATGGACATTCCAGCTGGATGGAGGATTTGTGGAGAAAATCTGTATGCTGCTCATTCTATTAAGTACACTTTTGAAGATGAAAGTTATTTTTTTTCAAGTTTTTGGAATTTATAATGAAAGGAATGAAAGACTTTCTTATCAGGAAATGTTGGATTGGTGTATTATGCTTGGAATCAGATTTGTTCCTGTTTTTTACATGGGTGAGTATGATAAAGAGAAAATCATGAAAAGGTTTATAGATTTGAAAGAATATAATCTTAATAGTTTTGGAAATGAAACAGAAGGATTTGTTGTTTCAAATGCTGCTTCTTTCAAATATGAAGATTTTAGCAAGAATGTTGGAAAATTCGTTAGAGCAAATCATGTTCAAACAGACACACATTGGACTGAAAATTGGAAACCAAATAAAGTAAATTTGAAGATGTCTATACCTGGTACAATAAATGAATGTAAATTTTTGTAAAAGATTTTGAAGAATCTAATAAATATAAAGCTAAAAATTTGGGAAAGTTTAATTAACAATTAAAAGAAAACATTGAATGGTATAAAAAAATGTTTAATTATTTAAAAAATTTATTTTTATTTAGAAAATATAAATGTAAAGATTGTAAATTTTTTGTAAATGTACAGACTGATATTTATTGTAGGGAAGAAAATTATGGATTTTGTAATAAAATTAAAAATTATTATGAACCAAGATGTAAAAATAGAAAAAGATGTTTAAAATTTAAGGAGAATAAATATGAATAATAATAATCTAAAGGGTGTATTATTATGCGGTGGAAAAGGCTCAAGACTGTACCCACTTACAAAAGTAATTAATAAACATTTAGTTCCAGTTGGGAATAAACCAATGGTATATTATGGACTTGAAAAGATGACAGAAGCAGGAATTAAAGAAGTGTTGATTGTATCTGGTGTTGAACAATGTGGGACTTTAATTGAACAATGTGGAGATGGTAAAGATTGGGGATTAAATCTTACATATAAAGTTCAAACTGAAGCTGGGGGAATTGCACAAGCACTTTCTTTAGCTGAGAATTTTGCTGGAGACAGTAAGCTGTTTGTAATACTTGGTGATAATATTTTTAATATGCCAACTAAAGATTTAACAAATAATTTTAGTACTGGTGCGAAAGTATTTCTTAAAGAAGTAAGTGACCCAGAACGATTTGGTGTAGCAGAAGTAGTAAAAAAGATGTCTATGTATGGAAATCAAGTACAAGTATTATCAATTGAAGAAAAACCAAAAACACCAAAATCTAATCTTGCAGTTACTGGTTTATATATGTATGATAATACAGTATTTGATAAGATTAGAACATTAAAAGCGTCTGCTAGAGGTGAATTAGAAGTTACTGATTTAAATAATTTATATTTAAAAGAAAATTCTTTAATTGCAGAAATTATGCCTGAAAATTGTTGGTGGACTGACGCTGGAACATTTGAAAGCTTAGCAGTTGCAAATAAATTAGTTAATAAGTAATTAGAACCTATTAGAACCTTATTTTTTCCTTTCTTTTGTTATATTAAAATAATAATAAGAAAGGATTTTTTTTATGTCTATAAACGCAAAAGCAGCTTTTAATATAATTAATAGATATAATTTTATAATTAATTATATTTTCTTTTTAAATGCAGCTTATAAAGATTTAATAAAAAAGAATTATTTAGGAAAAGCTTTTTTTGATAAATTAACAGAATTTTTAAATAATACATTATTCATAAATTTATGCAGACAACCAGCTCCAAAATTTAATGTACAATTTTTAAATGCAGATATAATTCCATTATTATTTCAAAATAGAATTATATCTGCATTTTCAAAAAAAGATTTTAATTCTATTATACATGAATTTGAAAATTCTCAAAATATTAACTTAAAATTTTTAGAAGGTTTTTATAATATTTTAGTTAATTCTTTTTATAATACTAAATTAAAATATAATATATTTTCTATTTTTAAATCAAAAGATAAAATAGAGAATTATTATTATTTATTATTAGGAAATATTATGCTTGAAAAAGAACTTTCTGGTAAATTTAAGTATGATTTTTATTATATTTTTAATCATTATAAAAATTTGCAATATACACCAATTGGAAATTATTTTATTTTTGTTAAATTTTCTGTAAGTAATTTTTCTGTAAATCATGATAATTTATCAAATTTATTAAGACAACTTAATAATAATACTTATATAAATAGAGATAAAAAAATTAAATTGCATAATGTAAAATATTTTGCAACAGAAGCAGATATAGATAATACATTTGAACTGGTGCAAGATAATATTTTAGGAAATTTACTTTAAAAATTATAAATTATAGTTATATTATAATATGGAATATTTTAATTAAAAAAAGGAGTTATTTTGTATGAGTAGAAAAAAGAAAGTTATTGAAGAAACATTAACAATGCAAGAAGTAACACCAGAAGTTAATTTAGAAAATAATTCTGAATATGTAAATAGGGATATAGGAAAAAGCGTTGAACAATTAATTTTAGAAAATATAAATTTTGCATACTCAGTTGTTCATAAAGAATACGCAAAATTTCCAACACAGATAAAGGAAGATTTATTATCTGCTGCAAAAGAAGGTTTAGTATACGCTGCATCTAAATATAATAATAAGCAAAATAATAATAATTTTATTTCATATGCTGTGAATTGGATTAGATATTATATTCAAGAAGAATTAAGAAAAACATCACCAATTAAATTAAATCAAAATTTTGTAACTAAACGAAATAAAATTTTAAATTTTATTTCAGAATATAAAAAAGAATATGACGGAGTTGAACCAGATGCTTTTATAATTGCACGTGCAACAGGTTATTCTGAAAAAGTTGTTAATAATGTATTGAATATTAATTGTGGAGATAATTATAGTTTTATTTCTTTTAATGCAATAATGAATAATAACTCATCCAAACTTGACGATGATGGAACACAATTAGAAAATAAATTAGTAAATGAGTATCTTGAAGAATCTTGTGTTGACCAAGGAATGCTTTCTGTAGAAGTTAATGATTTACTCAATATGCTTAAAAAGAATGTTTCAAAATTAGATTATGATATATTTATTGATAAATATTTAAATGATTTATCTATTTCAGATATTGCAAAAAAATATAAATTACCTTTTCCAGCATCTGCAAAATATAGATTAAAATGTGTAGAAAAAGTTTGTAAAGATTTAGTAGGATAAAATAATATACTTATGTTAACATTTTTAAAAGGTACTCGGAAATAGAGGAAAAATTTTATATGATGAAAATTCTAGATTAGAATTTGATATATTAAGAGAGTCATTTAAAGTTGAAAATAAAGCTGCAAGATTTGCAAGACAATTTTCATATGCAGTTTCTCAGTGGAGTTATCCAATTGCTCCACTGGGAGCTTATCAAATTGGATTAACAGATGATTTTATTAATCGTTGTAATGAAAAAAATATTGCATACTCAGTAGATCAAAATTTAAATAATTTTATACATCCAGCATTATTTATATCTGAAGTTCAAGAATGTCCAAATCCATTGTTTAAATATAGAGATTACCAAAAATTAATGGTAGAGTCAATGTGTAAAGCTGGTAGAGGTATTATTCTAAGTCCAACTAGGTCCGGAAAATCATTAATATTATCTGGATTATTTCATAATGTTTTTTTAAATTCAAGTAAAAATAAAATTAAAAATATTTTATTAATTGTTCCTAATTTACAATTAGTACAACAAATGAAATCTGACATTACTGATTATTATTCTAAATATAACCGTATTTATAATATTACATTTAAAGATAGTAATAATAAAGTATCTCTTGATGATAATGAAGAAATTGAAATTAATAATGAAAAAATTTTTCCAAGAGAATTAAAAAAAGGAATGGTACTTTTTGGAAAAGAAATTAAGTCAATTAAAATAGATGAAACTTTAATAGAAAAATCACCTTGGAATGTTATTGAATTTTCTGCAGCGGAAGATAAAAAATTAAAAGGAAACCCATGGGAATTTCCAAATGAAAATAAAATTATAATAACAAATTCACAATGGTTATTATTACATGGTAATTTATTACCGCATATTGACATGGTTGTTTGTGATGAAGTACACCAATCAAAATCAGGAAATGCAATTACTAAATTAATTCAAAGCATTGATATTCCATATAAATTTGGATGTACTGGAACATTACCAGAAGATGAAAAAGATAAATGGGCAGTAGCAGGAACTTTTGGTCCTATTTTAAGAAAATTAACTGTTACTGAATTACAAGAAAAACATGTTTTAACTTCTATTAAATTACAACCAATAGAATTTTTTCATGTTAAAAAAGAAAATTTTAGAGAATCACAATATGATGAAAATGGAAATCAAGTAAAAGATCCATTTGAAATAGCACAAAAAGAATATCAAAATGAATCAATGTATTTAGGAATATACAAACCATGTAATAAAAAAATTGTAGCCTTAGCAGAATCATTAGTAAAAAAATATGTAGATTGGAATGTATTAATTTTATTTGATTATATTTCACAAGGAGAGTCTTTATATAATTTATGTAATACAGAAAAAAAATATTTTATTGACGGGTCAGTTAAAGTAAAGGATAGACAAAATATTGTTAATACTGCTGATAATTCTACTGGAAATATTATTATTGGTAATACAAAGTGTATAGGTACAGGTTTAACATTAAAAAATATTCATTGTATTATATTATGTATTGTTGGACAATCTGCAACAAAAACAATTCAAGCTGTTGGTAGAGGAATGGCAACTAATAATAAGTCTACATTAATGTTATTTGATATTTTTAATAATTATAAATATTCTCAAAAACATTTTAAAGAACGAACAGAAAAGTATCAAGAATATTATAATCTTAAATTTGGTAAAGATTATCAAATAAAAAAATTAATTATTGAATAAAAAAGGCTGGAATTTTTTAAATTCCAGCTTTATAATTTTTATTAATAATTATTATTTGTAATTCTTAAGCCACATCGTGGACATTCAAGTATTTTTTTACCAGACTTTAATATTGTTTCTTTAGGCTGTACATATTCTTTACAAATAATACATAATTCTTTTTTAATCTATTGCTATGTTTCATCTACTGATTTTGGTTTTATATATGGTTTTACCTATGTAGTATAGTCAGTAGAAAATTCTAAATCATTCTATGTATCTTCATTATATAATTTATTAGATTTTCTTTGTGTAAGACAACGTTTTTTAGCAGTCTATTTTGTTAATTGCGTAATAGACGGTTGGTATACAATATTAGAAAATGTATGTTTTATCTTTTTCTAATTTCTATTTAATCCAAGAGGACGTTTAACTCCAGGCATCGGTTTTATTACATCTTTACTTATAGGCTGTTGTATATTTGTTTGTGTCTTAATTTTATTTAATATGTCAGCGTCTTTTTCTAATTCAATATTCTCTTGTGGTACTAAATCTTGATTAGATAATTCAGATCTTTCTTTATTAAATTTTATTCTATTTGCAATAGATAATGCTTTTAAACCTCTTCTATATGGTCTTGGCGTTACCTATTTAACAACATTAGGCACAGTATTAAAACATTGTGTGTCATGTATGTTTAATTCCTATGACTAATTAATTGGTTCTGTAAAGTCAGTATTTTCTTCAGTATCATTTTTAATCGATTTAATCCAATTTCCAATTTCAGTAAATACCTAGCTGTCAGTTAATTCTTCATCTGGAAACTAATTATCAAATGCATTATTACTTATATTCTATGCTTCATCATAAAAACCATTCGCAATTTCATCTAAAATATATTGCTATGTATTTTGTAATGTCTAAATTAATTCAGGAATATTTTTTAAATCATTTAATGTATGCCAAACATATTTAACACCAAATGTTGGCATTATATCAAAAATAAACTAAAGACCATAATCACTAAATGAAAATGCTGCTGGAAATTTATTATCAATATATAACTAATTTTCTAGAATTATTTTTTTAAAAATTTTATTAAAATATTTCATTTATAAATAACCTTGTATAAATCATTTATTATTATTTATTAAAAATATATAAAATAAAAATGAAATTCCATTTAAATCTGAAATTTCATTTTTATGTGGAATTCCATATAAATATAGAATTCCGGTTTTGATTAAGGAAAAATAAAGAAATTTGGATATTATGTATTTTCAAGAATCGAATTCTTAAGCAAATTTGTAGACTCAGTTAAACATTCAAGTTGATAAATTGCTTTATCTTGAATTTCATCTTTTTTATCAATATCTAATTGACGTTTAGTTACAATACTTACTAATTTATTAAATTGCGCAGCTTTAAGTCCAGTAGGATTTTCATGTTTGTCATATTTAATATCATCTGGTAAATTATCATAATAATCTTTAACAATACTGTCAGTATTTTGACAAATTTTTTCTTGAGTATCTTTACCTTCACTAAAGAATCCTTTTATAGTGCTTATCATTTCTTTTTCTTTAAGAAATTCAAATCCATTTCGATTTTCAAGTGGAATTTTGTTTTCAATTGAAATTCCACTTTCTAATAGATATTTTTGTACAACATGCCACTCACCAAGATACTGAAGCCATGGAACAATCATAATAAGAAGTTCAGCAAGTTTTTCACCCTTACCTTTAGAATTTTCTTTAGGATAACCACCTTGAAAATAAATATAGTCCTTCACATTTTTAAATACTTTATTATAATATTTTTTTAGTTCTTTAAATTCATCTTTAGATCCAGATTTTTCAGCAATTAAACTTGCAAAATCATTTTTAATTTCATTCATACTTTTTGTATTTTCAGTAAGTAATTCTGTTTTAATTGGAACTGCTTGCTGTACAATTTCATTCAAGCTAGAAAAATCTTTGGTATCTGATTTATTTACAAGGTCAGATTCTATTTCTTCTTTATTATTATTTGAATCAATATTATTACTTTCATTATATATATCAGAAATAATATCCTCTAATGCATCTCTATTTTGTTTTGACATAATATTTTATTTCCTTTTTAATTTATATATTATTATATGTATACTTTATTATTAAAAATAATTCAAACATTCTAAAATGAAATTTCATTTTAAAAAGAATTTATAAAAAAATGGAATTCCAAATCAAAATGGAATTCCAAAAATTTTTGGTAATAAAAATATACTTGAGACCACATTTGTAATCTCAAGTATTATAGATTTTGTTATTCCACTTCAATGATCTGACCACGAATTCCTTTGCAATATTCCTTGCAATGTTCAGGTGTCAAATAAATCATTGGAATTTCTGCATTAAGCTGTTTCTGTGCTTCTTGAATATCAGAACAACAATCAGAACAAACAATTACTGCAGAGATTTTATTCTCATCATCATATCGAGAATTCGACCAGTCATCTGCAATATATTTATATACTGGCATATGACTTGTACCACCACAAGAAGTTCGAGTAAATACGTTTTTCAGAGTATCATCATTAATATCATCAAACTCAAAGACATTATTAATATCAGAATCATGCTGAATCACAACAATCTTTTTATAATGCTCTTTTGCGTCAAGAATAATATTTCCGATTTTCTGAAATTCATTATCGCTCATTGAACCAGACTGATCAACACAGATAAAGATTTTGCCATAAGCACCATTATCATCAATTACGTCAGGAAGATACGGCAAGTCAAGTGTCATAGTAGTTCTACGAGGTCTAGCCCAACTAAAATAATCAGATTTAGTAAGAACAGTCTGAAGCGAATTCTTAAGAATTTTTTCCCAGTCAATTTTTACTTTGAACAATTTTTTCAGAAAATCTTTGCAACAGCTCGAGATATTACCTTTAGATCTGTCAACTTCATTTTTAAGATTTTGTTCCATAACCTGACGACGAAGCTCAGCATTTTCAGCATCTTGCTTCATCTGATCTTTAGACTTTTGATATTCTTTCGAAATTTTATCCATATCAGGCCATTCAATATTTGTACTGGTAATTTTCTTACCATTCGGCAATTCATAAGTCGTAGTTGTAACAACAACATTATTACCACCGGCTTGTCCACCACCATTATTACTATTCTGACCTTGTACTTTTTTCACAGGTTGACCGTCATCAGAATTGTCTCCTTCAGTCTGATTCTGTTTCTTATTATTGTCAGACTGATTTTTATCTCCGTTAGACTGATCCTGCTTATTATCATTGCCAGACTGATTTTTAGAATTCTTATTGTTAGACTTTTTACCAGACTGATTTTTAGAATTATCATTACTGTTAGAATCAGTATCATCAGACTCTGATTCATTATCAGACTGATTTACATTACTAGACTGATTTTGCTTATTATTGTCTTTACCCATCATCTGATCCATAGACAAGGAAAAACTTTTTTGACTGATTTTTTTAGATTTCATCAAGTCATTATAAATCTCTTCTGCAACTTTATTCAAATAATGCTTGTCAAACATAAAGCAATATTCACCCAGCTCAGGATTTCCTTCATAGTTTTTATCTTCACATTTATGAAGCATTGTTTCGATATTCTTAAATTCATTAATAAAATTTGAAGCATTATCGTTAGTACAAACTTCTTTATACAAATACATCATATTATGTACTTCAAAGTCAGCAGCAATATTCCAGAGCGTATGTTCGCGCTTATCAGCTCGAGTACCATGAAGCAAAACTTTATGATACATTTCATGAAACAGAATAAATACTAACTTAGTTTTTCTTTCAAGATCGTTCTGACAAACAGTAAAAAATGGATCTTGAATATTAATATGAATTGTACTATCAATCGGATTGAAATACCCAAACGTTGCGCCTTTCAATGCAAAATTATCATCAGTTTCAAAAACGATTACAGCAGCAGACAGTTCAAGTCCAAATGACTGAAACAATGGTTCTTTTAACAGATCATAACAAAGTCTGTTATAAAGATGACTGTACATGTTAATCTGTTCATTAGCATTAAATTTTGCTTTCATACTCTAATCTCCTATTGTTGTTTTTGTTATATTATAATATAACAGAGAAAATAAAAAAATAAAGTAAAAGACTAGTGAAAATCGCCACATTTTTCACTAGTCCCAGAAGAATAAGCCAGCGCTTATTTATAGTTTATGTTAAATATCGATCTTACCAGCATCAATTGCAGACTTTGCTTTATTGATCTCTTTTACATCATTATCATCAAGTCCGATCTTGAAAATTTCGTTCAACAGGTCATAGAAGTACCAGTCAATGTTTCTTTCCTGTTTCATCTCTTTCAGCAACATGCCAAGCAGAGATTCAACATTTCGAGTTTTATTTTCAGTCTGAGCTTCTTGATACAGATTGATAAAGTTCACGCCAGAAGCAATAAGCGGTCTTGTATTGATATTTTTACATTTCATAACAAGTAAATATGCCATTGTTTCATACATAAACTTGACAGCTTTTGTAACAGCTTCACAAGTATGGTCAAAGTTATTTTTCTTATACATATTAACCATCCAAGTCACGCCAGCAGTAGTAATTGCATAAACTGCAGTCGGATTTTTTTCACAAGCCGAATGATATTCTTTCTTGACATTTTCCCAGCTATGCTTGACCAGTTCATCAAAGTTCCAACGTGCAAACAATTCTCGATATGCTACAAATTCTTTTGCATATTCAGCACCAACCAGGCCAGTTGCCATAGTCATCAGGTTATGAATATCGAGCGTACCAAGTGCTTCTTCATAAGCATCCATCTGACTCGAGAGATAAGTCCAAGCACGAGGACTTGCCCAAGCCGTAGATTCGATAGGCTGCTGACTCAAAAATACGTCGCCTTTGTTATTGATAAAAGTGATAATATCAGCACGAACATCATGCTTCATTGCAAAGTTTTTGATCCAGTCATCTGCCTCAGACGCAACTTCAACAAACATCATTCTGTTACAAACAGGGGCAGGAATCGGCATAGCACCAGCTTTGTCCTGAGCTCTATTACCAGCAATAACTAAAGCTGTTTTTTCAGGAAGCTTATATCCATTCAGGCCCATTTCTGTAAACAGCTGGAAACAATACTTTTGCATCATACGGTCACAAAGATGAAAGTCATCAAGCAGCAAGACTGTCGGGGTTTTACCAGGTTCATAATTTTTCGGTACGTACTCAAGTTTTTCAAGAGACATATCAAGGATTTCAGGTTTGGTCCAAGCAGCACCCTGTCCATGCTCGACCTTACACGGAAGTCCAGTCAGCATTTCAAGTGCACTGTTTGAAATAAAGAATGTTTTCAATGCCCAACCATTCTCGATACAAATATCACGAAGGATATAAGATTTACCACAGCCTGGCGCACCTTGAATATAAATTCTCGGAGCCCACTTCTGATTGATCTGAAGGTTAACATTTGCCTTAACAAATGCACGGATATCGTTGATTTTGATCACGTTCGACTTCATCATTTCGCTAGCCATAATTCATTCTCCTGTAATTTTGTTTTGTTTTTGTGGCGTTATTATAATATAACAAAAGTTTTTAATAAGTAAGGTAAAATTTAAATTTCTTTCATATATTTTTTCTTAAGATCATCAAGGTCAATTACATCCTTAAGAATATGACCACAGTCAGCACAACAATAATGATTCAACATTGCATCATCATCAAGCTGAGCATCAGCATATTCAACTCTATCATCTGTGTCAGCATAAGTAATCAAAAAGCTAGCTTGATTACAAGTAATAACTTCTTCTACATTATGCTCACCGCATTTTGGACAAGTAAAGATCAATTTTGCCATTTTAAAAATTCCTGTTAAATTATTGTTTATTTTAATATAACGAATATTTAAGAAAAATAAAGTAAAAGATCAAAATAAATTTTTGTGCGTTAGGTTTGAAATTTTTAACCCTTTTCCCCGACTCCATGAGTCCGTCTTTTAATATAACAAAAGAAAATTAATTATTAAGTTTTTGAAATATAATTTTTCCACAATTTTCAATTTGAAAGTTTTGTTTATTAATCATTTCCGGGTCAGTAAATTTGATAAATCTGTATCCAGGAATTTTTATATTATTAAACCAACATCTATCTAATGAAAGTATTGTATCAGTAAAATTTAAATTTTCTTGTTTATGAAATATATCAATTAATTTATTCATTATTTCTTTTTTATTAAATATCCAGTCATCTTCCCATATATGAATTAATCGATATCCAGCTTGATTACATAAATTAGTTTTCATTAAATGATAACCAGTTGGTTTTATTTTAACTGAGTGCCAATACAGTCCATTAAATTCAATTGCTAATTTAATATCAGGAATTAATATGTCAACCTCGTATGGCGAAGTTATATCATAATTATTTTCTTTTAAATCAGGAAAATATTTTTTACAAAAGCTGGTTAATTCTTTTTCAGTTTTTGAAGATGATACTTTATCAATAACCGGATAACAGTTAAAACATCTTGGCACTCGAGATAAATTACCAGTTCTAGATATATGTCCGGTTAAATAAATTTTACTTTTAAATTTGTTATGACATTTACAACATTCAAATAAATATTCATGATTGTATCCAAGATATTGATCTATAGTAAATATTGGCTTAACATATTGTGAGAATGATAAAATTTTTTGCCAACCTAAATAAAGTGAATAATTTTTTATACCATATTTTTTAAGACAAGTTTGTTCAGTTGATTTTTTTATTTTTTGTTTAATTTCAGGTAATTGTGAAATATTATCAACATTATATTTTTGTTGAATAGTAATTTTACTTTTTTTATTTAATATGTCAGTTGTTCTAATTTGTGAATTAAATTTAGCAGCACAAGATCTGGAACAAAATTTTTTGTGCTGAAGGTGTTGTTTATAATTAAGTTCTTTTTGACAAAATAAACAAACAGGCAAAGTAATATTTTTTACTAAGCCTGTAATGTAATTTTGTTCAGTAAGCCAATTTGGATTTTCTTTTAATTGAGTTTGTAAAAAATTAATACTTTCTGGATAAAGTTTTTTAAATTTTTTAACACAATTAATAGAAACTAATTTAAACTTTGAAAAATATTGTTTTAATAAATCTTTCATTATTAAATCATTTCACACTGAGTAAAAAATTCTCTAAGTGAAAGTAAGTTATAAATTTTGTTTTGGTCAGTGGAATTTTTTGTATCTTTTACAATAAGCATCCAATTTGTATTACGTTTTCTAAGTCCACATACTTCAAACTCAAATTTAGTAATTTTATTATTATAGATTTTTCCAAGCCAGTTAGGCGCAAGATCAAAATCTTCACCTTTGTCAATATAACGTTTTGCATCATCTGTTTCAAATCTAATTACAGCTGTAGCTTTTGCAATTTTTTTAAAATTCATCATATTAGATAAACTCCTTATGCTTGTTTATTATAATATAACAGATATTTTTAAAAAATTAAGCATAATATTTTAAAAATGCGTGAAATTTTTCTATTGCTTCATTTGAAAAAACATCACCAAGCTGACGAGTTAAAACTTTATTATTTGTTGAATCAGTATATCTGATTTTATAATTATATCTATTATCACTAAAATAAGATCTATAATTTGACTTATATTCTGGCATATTATCTGGTTGAGTTGTATAAATAGGAATTAATTGATTAAAAATTTTATTAATGTTATTTTTTACTGACCAGTAAGAAATATCTGTTACTTGAAATGGACAAAATTTAATACCAGATTGTTTAGTCCAATAACTTCTATTAATAGAGTATAATTCAGGTTTATTTTTATACAGAGACAACTGACTCAATCCACCATCAATATCAATATAATCCAAAATATAATTAGGATATTTTTGAATCAGATTATTTTTAGCTTCAAGAATTTCAGTCTTGCTAATTACTTTTCCAGGCTTAGAGTCAATATAAATAAAAATTACACCAGTTTCTTTTGTATTTTTATTCATATAAAATACAGGAAAATATCTTGACTGAATTACAGTTTTTCGTTTTTCTATTGCGTCAATTTTTTTCTGTTCAAGATCACTAACAAACTTAATTTTAAGCTGTTCTGCTTTTTCTTTTAAATATGCAGGAAGCGTATCATTAAGTTTAATAATACTAGTTTGATACCAATGCTTATTACTTGTAAGTTCAGCTATATCTAAATATCCACGAAATTTATCATTAATCAAATCTACAAGAATAATTCTGTCGCCTTTTGTAAATTTATTTGTAACTAAATATGTATTAATATATTTAGTACCGGTTGTAGTCATACAAATAATATCACCAGGTCGTACTTCATTTTTAAACATATCAGTAAATTTTGGAAATTTAATTGTTTCAGTAATCTCAGCGATAGTTTTCATAAAATAATACTCCTATTATAATTGTTGTTTATTTATTATAATATAACAGATATTTTTAAAAAATTAAGTATTATATCTCAAAAAAACTGGTATTATTTTTTCTATAAGTTAGTTCATATTCAAGTGAAAATTCATGAATATCTTTTGATTCAATATTTAAAATCCAAGGCATAAATATATCTCGTTCAGAAGGTTTATTGTCAGGTTCCCATACTAAAAATACTATATCTTTTCCTTGACTTAAATCTCTAAGCTTATTTAAAATATCAGCTTGATTTAAATTATAGATTTGCTTTGTATATCGTTTTTCAAAATTACATAAAGAAAAATGTTGGCATGCTTCTTTAAATAAATTTTGATTTGGTACAAATTCTTTAAATTGTAATCCATCATAATCTTTTGGTACAGTATACGATGTAGCTAAGAATAAAAAGTTAGATTTTTCAGTTACTGACAGTTTACGCCAGTAACTGAAATTCGTGTAAAAAATTTTCATATCAGAATTTTTTCATACCAAGTTTTGGGATCATAAATTTAATTGGATTAACTCCAATATTATCAAATACATTACAAATAAATGTCATATAAACACCAGTTGCTGGTTTAGTTGTTTTATTTTCATCTATTAATTTAATAGTTTCTGGCTTAATATTATTATTGATTAAATAATTATTAAGTTTTTTCAAAAACGAATTCTTAACTTGCATAGAAAGCGGTTCACCAAATATAAAATTGACTTTACATGAAAAATATGTACTAAGCATAAGTGGTGTTTTGTCAGGCATTGTTTTATAAATAATATTCTTAATACCGTCAGCATATTTCAATGACTGAGCGTCAAAACTAAGCTTGAATTGTTCTTTTGGATCTTCATTCAATGTTACAAATTGAATTTTTTTAGATTCAAAATTTTTAACAAGTTTAGTCATACATTCTTTTAATGCATTGATATATTTGTTATTTTCACCATATTTAAGAATGGTAAATTCATTTATTTTAGGTAAAAAATAATTATTAATACAAGATTCATATTTTTTAATATTATTATATACTTGATCAAAATCATCTAGTCCATAACGATAGTTGACTAGTGCATTACTAGTATGAGTTTCAATTTGTGCTTTAGAAGCTGAGTTAAACATATTATGATATTTATATTGTGCTTCAAAATATTCTTTTTCATTGTCAGACAAATCAGAATAATAAAACATTATATTAGACGGATTTTCATTTCCATATAACAACTCACTAAGTCTATATGTTTCGTCAATATCATTATATTTAAATGCAAAATTAAAGAACTGCACATTTTTATGCGAACTAATAATCTCACTTAAGTTAGAATTAAAATTATATGCAAAGGTATTTTCATCAAAAGTTTCTTTCCAATACTGGATAGACTTAATAAATACATTTTCTTTCAATTCGTCTGCATTATCAATTTTTTCATTAAATACAAAAAATTTATTAAAAAAATCAGCCGGACTGTCAAAAAATTTATTGATATATGTCATAAGTTGTTTATAAGTCGAAAATTTTACAAAATTATTATAACCGTTATGTTTATAAACATTAAATGAATATGAACTTAACCAGCCAATATTTTCCTTACTGACTTCATACTGTTTAATAAAATAAATAACAAAATCAAATCGATTAGTATTCATCATAAATTTGATATGATTGTTAAGAATTTCACACTGTTCATTAGAAAAATAATTCATTTGAATTCTCCTGTTGTTGTTTTATTGTTTATTATAATATAACAAAACAAATTGAAAAATAAGGCGAAAATATTAAAAAAGTTGCCATTCAGTTTCATTATATAATGTGTCAGTCATTTTTTCAATTAATTCAGATTTCGTATAATACCCAGTTTGGATTCTATTATGATGAGTATATTCACAATCAAACCAATGTTTACTACTGTTCCAAGTAAATTTATAAGTGTCACTATTTTTTGGAATAATTAATAAAGTTTTACCAAAATAACATTCAGCACAGTCAACAATTTTTTTAGCTTTAATTTTTAATGATTTAAAATATTCATATTCAGATTTCATTGTTGGATCATTAATAAGACTTGCTGCTTTTCGTAGGTTCATTATAAGGTTCCTTGTTGAATTTATTTTAATATAACAAGAATATTTAAATAATAAGGTAAAATTAATAAAGTTTTTTTTAGAAAATTAAAAACCCTTTAACCCGACCACATGGGCCAGATTATATTATAATATAACAAGAATTTTTTAAAAATTAAGATATATTTAAAATATTTTCATTTTAATATTAATTTTTTATAAATAATATTAAACAAAAATGTTTAAGGAATTTTATAAATATGAAAAATAAATATAAAAACACTATTCATAAAAAAATGAAGACATATACAAATAATATACAAGCTAAATCTCGTTTACTTGTTGAATGTATTTTAAATAAAGATCCTTTAGCCGCAAATAAGGTTTTTCCAAATTTAGTAGAAGAATCAGAAAAACTTCGTTAGCTTTAGGTTAAAAAATTATTATTAGAAGATGACTAGGATGACTGGAGTGATGATGATTCAGGCGACGAAGGTGATGATGATTCTGATTACAGTGATGATGGCACCGATGAAGATACTGACGATGAGGGTGGTGACGAAGGCGACGATGATTTTGAAGATGATGAAGAAGATTCAGATCAAGAAGATACAGATATAAATAAAGCAATTGATGATGCAACAGAAATTAAATGTCAGATAAATGCAAAAATTATTGAACATTTATTTGATAAAATTTCTGATTTAAAAAATGTTTTAAATGATAAAGAATTAGATGAAACATCAAAAGAATTTATTAAATTAGATACTTCAATTTCTTATTATTCTGATAAATTACAAGAATTACAAGCCCAGACAAATCCAGGTACAGATCAAACAAAGCTTTAGGAAAAATTAGATATTATAAGTAAAGCTTTAGATGAATTACAAGAAAAAACTGGTGGATAGTCTTCTGACAGTGATGACGTTGAAGCACCAGAAGATGTAGATGATTCTGAATAGTCTGATGATACAGATGAAGAGTAGAGCGAAGAGTAGAGCGAAGAGTAGAGCGAAGATTAGGAAGAAGATTAGGAAGAAGATTAGGAAGAAGATTAGGAAGAAGCCTAGGAATAGTAGTAGAATGATGAAGATTTTTAATAATTCTATAAAAAAATGATAAATATATAGTAAATAATATTAATAATACAATTTATGGAGAAAATAATTAAATGAAAGTTTTTAAACAATTATTAGAATCTGTTAGAGCTAATTGCCCAGATTTAATCTCTGAAGAACAAGCTGCTTAGATGTCTAAAGAATTTGATCAGGAAATTGATCAGATTAAAGCAGATGGTCGTCAGGAAGGTCAAGCCACAGGATTTCGTGAAGGTTATGACGAAGGCAAGAAAGTTGCTGCAGATGAAATGAAGGTTAAGATCGATTAGATTGTAGAAAAGTTAGATGAATAGTCTACAACTAAATTATAGCAAATTCTTGATATGGTTGACCAGAGCAATACAGAAAAGCTTCAACAGCTTCATGATTGGATGAAAAATAATATGGTCTCCAAAGCTGACATGGATAATGCATTAGCAGCACAAGATGAAGATTATGCAAATAAATTTGAACAAGCACTTAATGCAACAGATAATAAACATGCAGAACAACTTCAAATGGCTATGGAAGCAATTGATAAGAAACGTGCTCAACAATTAAAATTTATTTATGAATCAATTGATAAAAAACATGCACAAATGATTGAAGAAGCTGTTAAAAAGGTTGACTCAGATAATGCAAAGAAATTAGTTAAAGTTACAACACTTTTAAAAGAAAATAGAGATAAAGCTATTAATAACATTACTAAAAAATTAGTTCTTGAAGCAAAACAAAAAATAGCCAAAAAAACTATTTTATTTGAACAGAATTTAAAAGCGCATAAAGCAGAATTAATTAAAGAACGTAATCGTAAATTAGATGTTCTTGCTGAGTCAGTTCAAAAATATTTAAATTATGCTCTTGATAATGCTTTACCACGTAAACAGTTAATTTCAGAAGCAAAATATAATGCTGCAATTAAAACTATTGAAAAAGTAACTGATGTTCTTAAAGTTAATACAATTGTTCAAGAATCCAAAGATGGATTATTTGCTGATTATGAAGCAAAAATTGCATCTGGCAAAAATGAACAAGAAAAACTTTTAAATGAAAATATTGAATTAAAAACAAAATTAAATAAAATTGAAGCACAATTAGTGCTTGAAGAAAAATGCAAGGATTGCACTCCTGCTGAAGCAAAATTTGTAAAAGCTTATTTTTCTAAAGCAGACAAACCAGAAGTTATAGAGGAGTCAATCAAAGAAGCTAGAACTGCTTATAAAAAACTTCAATCTGAAAGACGTGAATCTTTAATTGCCGAAAATGCAGCTAAAGCAAATGCAACCCCAACATCTGTTATCACAGAAAAACAAATTGCATCTGCTAAATCTACAGCTAAAGCTAAGATTGTTTCAGAATCCAAAGCAGTTAAGTCAGCTGAGAAGAAACAAAAAGTTCAGCCAAAAAAGCAGGACTTAATTGATCTTTATGCACAAGCTTTACAAGGTCATAAGTGATCTTAATTTTATGGAAAGAAGTTTAAATCGTCGTTTTAATACAAAAATAAAATAAAAGATAAACTTTTTAAAATCTTTTAAATATAAAAAAAAAATTTAAGGAAAATTGAATTATGCAATTCATGGGAATTGAAAATCAAGAGACTATCTATAAGAAGTGGTCTCGCCTTATCAACGCCGGTAGTAAAATCGGTGATGATACTGTAAAAATGTCAACTGCTATCGTTCTCGAAAACGCTCAGCAGTCTGTCGATCATCAACATAAAATCCATGGCGGTAAAGGACTCTTATTTGAATCTGCTGCCGGTATTGGTACTGTTAATGCTATGGGTCCTACCCCAGGCCAGCCATCTTACGCTGACACCACTGGTGACGCTCGTGTTCCATCTATCGTCATTCCAATGATTCGTCGTATTTATCCACAACTCATTGCTCATAAGCTCGTCGGTGTTCAGCCAATGCAGGCTCCTATCGGTATGGCTTTTGCTTTCCGTGCTAAATACGGTCGTTTCGGTCGTGGCGATGGCAAAGTAGAAGGTAATGAAATCGGTTATCTTGGCAATAGTCCTTCTTTCACTGGTAAAGACGCTAATGAATATCGTTTCAATAACGAAAAGTATTATGAAGTTTCTGGTACCGTGCCAACTGGTGCTGTTCCAGCTGCTAGACAAGACCAAGGCGCACTTGACCTTGATCCATTCAGAAGTCCATCTACTGGCATTCGTACTGGTTTATATAACTATGCTAATCCAGCTGCTCATATGAAAGAATGGGAAACCAAGGATCCATTAAGTGGAATGATGGATAAGTATTTCTTCGGCAATCTTAATGCTGGTAAGAATATCGGTGACGGTGCTGATACTTCCGATGCTGAAAACTGGGCTGTTGGCCGCGACATGCCAGAAGCTGGTTTTGAAATCCTCAAAGCCACTGTTACTGCTAAGACCCGTAAACTCGGTGTTCAGATCACTCGTGAAACTGAAGAAGATATGAAAGCTATGCAGGGTTTAAATGCTCAGCAAGAAATTTCTGATCTTCTTTCTTATGAAATCGCCCAAGAAATGGACCGTCAGTTACTCGGATAGATTATTCAATCTGCTCTCCGTGCTGGCAATGCTACTGTTTGGGATCCTGCTAAGGCAGATGGTCGTAATCAGCATGAACGTTGTAACGCTCTTTATACTGACATTCTCCGTGCAAGTGCTATGATCGCAGTTAAATCTCGTCGTGGTGCTGCTAACTGGGCTGTCGCTTCTCCGGGTGCTGCTGCTCTTCTCGAAGCTCAAATTTATAATCCACTTAGTGTTGCTGGTGGACTTGGCAATGCAAATGCCTATGGTAAGACCATTGACCAAGGTATTGGTGTTACTGATATCGGTACTCTCCGTAATGGTACTATCAAACTTTATCGTGATACTCTTGCTGGTGGCGAATATATTCTTCTCGGATTTAAAGGAAACAACATCTATGATGCTGGTATTATCTACCTTCCTTACATCCCACTTGAACTGATGCAAGCACAAGATCCTTTCACATTCAATCCAATAACTGCTGCCCGTACAAGATATGGTGTCACAACTAACCTTTTCGGTGCAGGTCAGTTCTATCACTTCTTTGGTTTAAAGAATGTAGACGGAGTGAATGCTAAGTTTGGTACTGATGCTGACAAAGCATTCTTACAGTAATTTTGAATAAAAGTTATTGTTAAGTAACTGAATTTAAAAGAAGCTAGTCAAGAAATTGATT
This sequence comes from Clostridiales bacterium UBA1742, assembly GCA_002314935.1. Taxonomy (GTDB): domain Bacteria; phylum Bacillota; class Clostridia; order TANB77; family CAG-508; genus CAG-452. The sequence goes on from DCHW01000019.1 coordinate 21,881, forward strand.
AGCTTCTTTTTTCATATATTAAATATCCGCAATTTTCGCATGGTTTATTTAATCTAGTAATAATTTCTGGTGATTTAGTTTCTATAAGTATATAATTTGATAAATTTAAATTATTATACCAGCACTGGTCAAGTATTAATTTATTTTCTGTAAAAACTTCATTATTAGTAAATATTAATTTTAATTTTTCACATATTTTAGTTGAATTATTTAACCATTCATCTTCCCAAATATGAATCAAACGAACACCTAATTTGTTACACATTTTAGTTTTATTTAAATGGTAACCAGTTTCTTTATTATTAATGCTATGCCAGTGAACACCATTAAATTCTATAGCAAGTTTAATATCAGGAATATAAATATCTATTTCATATGGTGGTATTAAATCTCGTTTATGTGTTTCAATATTATTAAAATATTGTTTACAAAAATTTAATAAATTAGATTCATTTTTAGAATAGTTTTGATATTTTTTATAACAATTAGGACAACGTGGACAACGTTTAAGTTTTATATCTCCAGTTAAATATGTTAAAAATTTTGTAGTTTTAATTAAATTAGCCTCAAATATTTCTCCACAATGTTTACATTTCCATTTATAGATATATTGTCTACCTTTATATTCATTAGAAGTAAATAATGGTTCAACATAATTTTTAAATAAATTTACAGCTTTTTCATATTTATTATGTAATGCTATTAAATTACTTTTACCTTCTTTACTGCATTTAATACTACAATATTCATTTTTATGCCATAAATACCAGGTATAATTTATAGGATTGCCACAATGTTTACAAATAGGTAAATATTCATTATTTTGAATGAAATGCAGTACATTAAATAATTTTTCAAGTGATGGATATTTATTTAAATATTCTTGACAAAAGTTTTGTAAATCTTTATTTTTCTTTAATAACCAAGAAGCTTTTCTATAATCAGTTAAGTCTAAATTTTTAATAAATTCTTTCATAAATTTTCCTTATTTTTTTTTTTAAAAATATTATTATATTATTATATTAAATATATTTAGGAATTTTTAAAAATGGATAATAATATTATTGAAAAACAAAAAAGACATCGTTTTAAATTTAAAAAAGATCAGTATAAATGTTCTTCAATAGAAGATTTGAAAGAAGCCGCAAAGCATTTGACAAATTTTAATGGTAATACAATAAGTAATTTTTTAAAGCAGCAGATAGAATTAAAGAAATTTGTAGAAGATATATTTAATAGTAATCAAAAAAAATATTGTACACTTAATAAAACATTTATTGCATTGGTGAAAGATATTGAATTTGGACATTGTAAATTATGTAACAAAGAATTAAACTATGACCAAACTTGGGCTAAAGCAGATTATTGTAGTAATAGATGTAAATTAAGCATACAAGAAAATCCATTTAGTAGAGAAACTGTAAAGAAAAAAATTAAGCAGACTAATTTAGAAAAGTATGGTGTTATAAATCCAATGTTTTGTGATGCAATTAAAGAAAAACTTAAAATAACTAATTTACAAAAATATGGTTTAGAAAATTCATTTCAAAGAGAAGATATTAAAGAACAAATTAAACAAACTAATTTAGAAAAATATGGAGTTGAACATCTATATCAATCTGAAGAAATAAAACAAAAATTTAAAAATAGTAGAAAAATTACAGCATTTGAAAATTTTCAAAATATTTGTTTGAATTTAGGATACACATTATTATGTGATTTCGAACATTATATCGGAACTAATAATATATACCAAGTTCAATGTAAAAAATGTGGAAATATTTTTAATACAAGGTATGATGATGGTAAATTAATTTCTAGGTGTTTTGTATGTGAACCAAGAAAATTTCCTCCTATTAGATCAAAGAAAGAAATAGAGGTTTATGATTATGTTTCTTCTATTTATAAAGGTAAAGTGATTTCAAATGACCGAACAGTAATTGGTCCACAAGAGATAGATATATTTTTACCTGACTTAAAATTAGGATTTGAATTTGATGGTACATATTGGCATAGTTTAAAGTCTGATAATTATCACAAACATAAAGATGAGTTAGGATTAAAATCAGGCGTAAAGATTTACCATATAGACGAAGTTGACTGGGATAATAAGCAGCAAGAAGTGAAAAATTTTATTTTTTCCTTAATTTTTTGAATATATTTGTTATATTAAAATAAAAATAAGGAATAATAAGAATGAAACAGGCAAATGAAATTATTGAAGATGTTAAATATGATAATATTACAGACTGGAAAAGTGCTTGTCAGGATACGAAGTTGCCAGAATATATTATTAGAAAATATAAAAATAAAGTTTTTTGGAATTTGATTTCAGCATGTCAAGCTTTGTCAGAAAATTTTATTAGAGAATTTGCAGATAAAGTTGACTGGCTTTATATTTCAGGATGGCAGAAATTGTCAGAAAATTTTATTAGAGAATTTGCAGGTAAAATAAACTGGACTTTGATTTCAAGACACCAGAAACTGTCAG
>DCHW01000019.1:24424-25243 GCA_002314935.1 Clostridiales bacterium UBA1742
TCAGAAAGTTTTATTAGAGAATTTAAAAATAAAGTAGACTGGACTTATATTTCAGAACATCAAAAATTGTCAGAAAGTTTTATTAGAGAATTTGCAGACAAAATAAACTGATATGAAATTTGTTTTAAACAACATATCTCAGAAGAATTTAAATTTTTATTTGATAATAAATAATCTTTATTTTTTAAAAATATCTGTTATATTAAAATAAAAATAAGGAATATTAAAGATGAAACAGACAAATGAAATTATTGAAGATATTAAATACGACAATATTACAGACTGGGCAGACGCTTGTCGTAATGTGAAGTTACCAGAATATATTATTAGAAAATATAAAAATAAAGTTTTTTGGGATTTGATTTCAGAATATCAAACTTTATCAGAAAGTTTTATTCAAGAATTTGCAGATAAAGTTGACTGGTTTTTGATTTCAATATATCAAAAATTATCAGAAAGTTTTATTAGAGAATTTGTAAATAAAGTTTTTTGGAATTTGATTTCAGCATGTCAAGCTTTGTCAGAAAATTTTATTAGAGAATTTGCAGATAAAGTAAACTGGTCTTATATTTCAGGATGGCAGAAATTGTCAGAAAATTTTATTAGAGAATTTGCAGGTAAAATAAACTGGACTTATATTTCAAGACACCAGAAACTGTCAGAAAGTTTTATTAGAGAATTTGCAGATAAAGTTGACTGGATTTATATTTCAATATATCAAAAATTATCAGAAAGTTTTATTAGAGAATTTGCAGATAAAGTTGACTGGTTTTTGATTTCAAGACACCAGAAACTGTCAGAAAGTTTTATTAGAGAATT
>DCHW01000067.1 GCA_002314935.1 Clostridiales bacterium UBA1742
TAACCTTAATAGCATTAGTAATAACGACTATATTCTCTTATGACGAAAAATTAAAATTTAGTAATAGCAAGGGTTTCCTCCTACAAACAATTTAGTAAAAATAAAATTTTCACATATTTAAAAGATGAATTGTAAAAAATAATAACAATTTCATCTTTTTTTGATTTTTATAATATTTGAAATGAAAAATTGAGAGGAGATTAAAAGAATATGGAGAATAAAGAATTAAGAGAAGAAATTATAGATGAAAGAACAGGAATTGAATATAGATTAGTTGGAGATTATTATATACCAAATATTACAGTACCAAAACCTAGACGAACAGGAAATATAGGAAAGTATGGGAGAATGAAACTAAACTATATGAAGAAATATAAAATATCTGAATATACAGAAATGTTATTAAATAATGAATTGAATAGTTTTTTACTAGATGTTGAAGATAAATGCAAAGAAAAGCTAAATATTCTAATAAAACAAATGGCAGAAAAAGAAAATGTAACAGAAGAACTAAAAGCAAATAATCAATTAGAATGGGTACAAAGAATGAATTCAATAAAAAATATTGCAGAAGAAATTATATTAAATGAATTAATATATGTTTGAAATTTCTAAAATTTAATGAAAAATTTGGAAATAAATGTTATAATATCAATCAATGAAAGCAAAATTAATTGTGCAGTTGGTAACTGCACAATTAGAAAGAAGGTAAAATGGATAATAAAATAGATATTAATAAATATAAATCATTATTAGAAAATATCAAGCAAGAAGTATTAAATGCTCAATATAAAGCTATTTATGCAGTAAACAAAGAATTAATGTTTATGTATTGGAATATTGGAAAAATTATTTTAGAAAATAGCCAATGGGGAAATAAATTTATAGATAATTTGTCAATGGATTTAAAAATAGAATTTCCTGAGATAAAAGGATTTTCAGTAAGAAATTTAAAGTATATGAGAAAATTTGCAGAAGAATATCCAGATTTTGAATTTGTGCAAGAGGTTCTTGCACAAATTACATGGTATCATAATATTATTCTAATGGATAAAGTGAATGATATTGAAGAAAGAAAATGGTATATAAAAGAAATTGTACAAAATGGTTGGTCTTCAAATATGTTAAAAATGCAAATTAGCGGAAAGGTTTATGAAAGACAAGCATTAGCAGAAAAAATAACAAATTTTGATTTAACATTACCAAGTGTACAAAGTGATTTAGCTATTCAGACTATGAAGGATCCATACTTGTTTGACTTTATTTCTATAAAAGGAAAAGTTAAAGAATTACAAATAGAAAATGCAATGATAAATAGAATAAAAGATGTTTTGATAGAGCTAGGAAAAGGATTCGCCTTTGTTGGAAGTGAGTATAAATTAGAAGTTGGAGGAAAAGAATATTTTATTGACTTACTTTTTTATCATTTAAAACTAAAATGTTATATAGTAGTGGAATTGAAAGCAAGAGAATTTGAACCAACAGATGCAGGACAACTTAACTTTTATCTATCAGCAGTAGATGATTTGGTAAAAGATAAAGAAGATAATGCAACTATTGGATTGTTACTATGTAAAGGAAAAGATAACTTCACCGCAGAATACGCTTTAAAAGATATAAATAAGCCTATTGGAGTTAGTGAATATAAGTTATTAGAAGATATTCCAGAGTATTTACAGAAACAATTACCAAAAGCAGAAGACATTGAATTGCATATAAAAGATATTGAAAATGATGATAATGAAGAAGATAATTAAAAATAAAATTGTGCAACACCTGTTGCACAATTAGAAAAAAATAGGAGCTGAATTTAATATCAGTTCCTATTTTAGTTTATTAAAATATTCATTAGTTAAGTCATTTACAGATATTCCAAAACATTTAGCAAAGCCACAAAGCTCAAAGTCAACAACAGTTCTTTTACCAACTTCAATATTATAAATACCTTGTTTGTGAATATCTATGCCTAATAACATTAATAAACTTAAGGTGGTAGAAATTTTATGAATTTTAGAAATAGCAAAATTAGGAAAGATAAATATGAAATGAAGCAAATACAAAGATTATTGAATGATTTAATAAAGAACGATAAAATAAAGTTCAAATTCTATAGAGATAGTTTTACAAAATTAGAATTATTACAATTATGCTATAACAAAGTTGATAATACACTAGAATTAGAATTCAGAAATACTATGGCAGAATATTTAGAAGAAATTAAAAATATAATGAGAGAAAAGAAAAAGGATTAAAATTATATTAATATAGATAAGAAGATTATAAAAATATGCTTTGAATTTAGAAATAAGTTCAGAGCAATTTTTTTATGGAAATTTTCAATCTAAATTTCAAGACATAAAAGTATATTAAAGATTAATTTAAAAGCCATAGAAACGATTGTGACGCGAATAAAAAATGAAAGGAGGGATTTTGATGCAGAAACTAAAAGGAATATGGATTCCAATAGAAATAATAACAGATGAAAAGTTAAGTGATAAAGAAGTAATTATATTATCTATGATTTCATATTTAAGTACTGAAAATGGAAGTTGCTTTGCAAGTAATAAATATATATCAAGTATAGTAAATGTAACACCAGATAGAGTATCAAAAATAATTAGTTCCTTAAAAAAGAAAAAATATATAGATATAAAGTTAAAATATAAAACTAATAGTAAAGAGATAGAAGAAAGACAAATTATACCAATATTTCAAGCAAAGGATAGGTATAGTCAAAAACAACTAGAGGGTATAGGTGAAAACAACTATTCCAATAGTCGAAATCAACCATACCCTATAGGTGAAAAGGACAAAGATATAATAAATAATTATAATAATATAAATAAATATAATAATGGAACAAGCAATAATAAAAAATATAAATCAAATTATGAAGGGAGAGATTATGCAGGCTTTGACTTTACAAAATTATATGCAAATGCAGATGCTTTTTTATAAATTACAACATTTGCATTAATAAAATCAGTTACTATAGCAGAGATGCTAAATAGGTAACTGATTTTTTTATCCTAAAATTGCAGGTAGCAAATTTAGGATAAAACATAAAAATACGATGCAGTATTTTTATGAAGTGGGGTGTGGGGAAAGTATTTCCCTGCCATACAGACTTACTTGTAAGTCTAGTATGTTAGACATACAAAGTATATCTTGAGAAAAGGAGGTAAAAGAAGATATGAGTTATGCAATAATAAGAAACGAAAAATTAACAAGATCTGAATCATATGGAGCATATGTTCACAATGATAGGAAAGCAAAAAATCATTCAAATAAGGATATTGATCCAACAAGGACACATTTGAATTTCTATTGTAAGGAAAATGAAACAACATACATTAGAGAATTTGATAGAATGAAAAAGGAATATGATTTACAAGGTAATTTAAGAAAAAATAGTATTATAATGTGCCAAATGATGATTACATCAGATAACGAGTTTTTTAAGAAAATCGGTTTAGAAGAAACAAAAAGATATTTTATAGAAAGTTATAAGTTTGTATGTAATTATAAAAACTTAGGCGAAAGAAATATAATATCTGCAGCAGTACATTTAGATGAAACAACACCGCATATGCACTTGGTATTTATACCAGTAATTCATACAAAAGATGAACAAGGTAATGCAATAGATAAAATTTGTGCAAGAGATTTTTGGAGAGGTAGAGATAGTTATAGAAAATTACAAAATGACTTTCATAAATATGTAACATCAAAAGGTTTTGATTTAGAAAGAGGTTTACCAGTAGAAGAAACAGGAGCAAAACATTATAAAATAGAAAATTTAAAGAAAATAACAAACTTTGAAAATACTAAAAAAGTATTAAGAAATATTAATTTAGAATTGCCAGATGTTCCAGAACTAGCAGATATAAGTAAATTTTCAATAAAGAGAGATGAAAAGATTTTAGAAGAAATTATAAAACCAAAAGATGATATTATTAAAGAATTATACAACGATAATTTGAATTTGCATAGAGAATTATCAAAACAAACAAGAGTTATAAAAGAAGCAGAAAAATATCAAAAAGAAAGAGATGAAATAATTGCTGATAACAAGGAATTAAATAATAGAGTTAAGGAATTAGAAAACGAGTATAAAGGAAAAAGTATTACTCTTGACTTGAAATTTGATAATAGAAAAAGAGAACTTGAAAAAGAATTTCAAGAAAAAACTTATGACATGGAATATGAGTACAAAAATAAAGTTCGCAAATTAGAAAAGGAAAATAGTAAATTACACAGAATAATAGATAAATTTTATGAAACTATTGATAAATTCATACATTGGATTTGCGAAAAATTTGATATGGGTGCAGAAGATAATTTAATTAGAGATTTTCAAAAAGAAACTAATACTTTTTTAGACCCAGAAAAACAAATTAAAAAAGAAGAAAGAGAAATGGAATGGGATTTAGAAAGGTAATAAAAACAAAAGGAAATAAACTTTTAAAATTTATCTCCTTTTATACATATCTACTCTAACAGGCAGTTTTTGAGCAAGTTTAGTAGTTTTTTCATTGAATAATAATTCTGGTTTTATATTAAATGATTTTGCTATAAAATCTATATTTTTACAAGTTAAATTAGCATTTCCAGTTTCAATAACACTAATATAAGCCATTTTAAATTTTGTTTTATTTGCATATTGTTCTTGGGTTAAATTATTTTGATACCTGTACCATTTAGTATTAAGTCCAACTAATTCCATAGAAGTCATAAGTTCCTCCTTCTTTTATATTAATTTAATAATATAAAAATTGTTTATATATAAATTATAAAGATAAAATATAAATAACTTAACAACACTAAAACTTGTTAAGATATATCTAAACAAAAACAAGAAAAGTATTGAAAAAAATAAAAAAGTATAATAAAATGTTTTTAGAGGAACAAAATGCAAAGGATAAGAAGGTAAAAAAGAAATGAGAACAGAGCAATTACATATGTCCGCAGAGCAAAAAGAACAAATAACAACTATGCTACAAAGTCAAGGTATTTCTCAGTCAGAAATAGACCAAATAATAAATGGCGATTATGAAAGTTATGATACAGGAACAGATTTGGAGAGTGCATATGGAGGACTAAAAAAGCATGGAGATGTTCTTGAAAAATTATCTGATGGATATACAATGGAAGAATTACAAGGACAAGGAGTATCTACAGATAAAATACAACAATTTAAAGAAATGTTAGATACTAGAAATTTAACAGTAGATAATGCAAAAGCAATATATCAATATTCAATCGGAAGTAATATGATACTGGGAGTTAAAAGGGGAACATCAAAAGAAACAATAAGAGAACAAATAATAATAGATTTAGATGAGGCATTAAGAGGCAGAGGAGTTGCAGAGGCTGATATAGAAAAGATGAAACAATTTGTGCAAAGTGCAGATTATGAATCAACTTTACATAGTAACTATGACATTGCTAATGAATATATGGAACAGATGGGATTTCAAAAAAATGCTCGTGTTAGTGTAAGAAGTGCAATGCAGTCAATAGATAGATGTACACATATAGATGAAACAATTGCAGCATTAGAAGATGGACTAGGAAGTACACATTTATCTAAATCAATGAAATTGTATAGAGCAGTAAAAAGTAGTTATTTAGAAAAGGGATTAGGAGAAGGAGAAGATTTAAGTAGTTTAGTAGGAAAATCAATTAGTAATAAAGGGCAAACTAGTACATCACCATTATATGATTCTTCTTTTGCATCTTTAGATGATTATGATACTGTTTTTGAAATATATACACCAAAAGGAAGCAGAGGAGCTTATATAGCAGAATTATCTGCTTATGACAAGACAGAACAAGAAGTGTTATTAAATCCAAATGATTTGTATATAACAGGTGTTCAAATGGGAGTTGCTAATAAAAATGGTAAGACAAAAAATGTTTTACAAGCATTATGCTTGAGCAAGGATAGAGAATGTTATAAAGGAATTGAACAACATCAAGAACAACCCAAAAGTCCAACTTATGAACAGAGTACAAATTCTAATAATTTACCTGCTAAGCAAAATATATTCTCGAGATTTTTTAATCAAATTAGAGCAAGATTTTTAAAAGGAAGAAATGACATAGAGCAATCAACAAATCAATTAAGTATTACAACACCACACAAAGAGAAGAAAACTTGGGAATTAGAACCAGATGAACAAAAGAAACAACAAAAAATACAAGTGGAAATAGGGGCGAATTATAGGCAAAAAGAAGAAGAGCAGAAAAATCAATCATCACCACAAAATCAACAGGATATAGGAGTAGATGAGAAAGTACCAGATATTTAATGTAAATTATATGTAATAATCAGAGCTAATAATTTTAAGGGGGGTGAGTTTATGGATGACAAACAAAAGGTAAAGGCACAATATAAATTACAAAGTACGCTTATGGTAATAGTAAGTATAATTGGTATTATTTGTTATTTTATAGAAATATATGCAATTCTTTTTATATGTATAGCAATATTATTTGTTTTGATTATACTATGGCGTAATTGGGGTAAAAAAGTTAGTGAGAAATACTTTAATGGTCGTTCACCAATTTCAAAAGAAGACATTATGAATCTTTAAAAATAAAAAATGATAACAAATAAATGTTAGAGAGGAGTTTACTTATGAATGTAAGAATAAAAGATTTATTGCCAATCGGATCTATTGTAATTTTAAAAGATGGTGAACAACCACTTATGATTTATGGAATTATGCAATCAGATGGAGAAGGTGGATTATTTAAAAAACCAAAAGAATTTGATTATGTTTCAGTACCATATCCACAAGGCAACTTAGGAGCAGGAATGACTTTCTTATTCAATCATGAAGATATAAAAGAAATTATCTTTAGAGGTTATGAAAGTGAAGAAAGAAATAAATTTTTAGATGAACTTGTTGAAAGATACGAGAAATAAAAGGAGATTTAGTTATGCCAAAAGATATAATATTATATAAAAGAAATAATGGATTTTTGAGATTTTTAGGATTATTATTTGCAGGTATAAGTATTTTCGTCATTTGTATAATAATAATGGAGAGTATATATAGTAATAAAACAATAGAATTAAATGATTATACCTTTCCTATTATAATGATTATAGTAGGTATATGTATCAATAAATTTACAGGATATACTAAAGAAGTTTTAGTTTCTTATAATGAAAAAGGATTTAATAAAAATAATACTGAATTTATTGAATGGAATCATTTGAAATCATGGTCAATAAAGACAAAAGAGAAGCAAAATAACCCCTCAATGAGAGGGCTATACCCTGATATGCCATATTTCGCTTGGAGTCTGACACTAGGTAGTACAAATATAAGTACATTAAAATTAGATTTAGATGACAATAGAACAATACTTTTTTCTGACGAGGAAATTCCAGACATAGCGAAGTTTATAAGATTTTTATATAATAATTATAAATTTAAGTTGAAGAAAAAGTAGTTGATAAAATTTAAAACAACCGCACATATAATTGTTTATTATTATGTACGGTTGTTTTTATAATAATATTAATTTTTTTATTTCCAATATAAACTACTCAATTTTTTTAGTTCTATTTGAAATTCATTAAATTGTTTATCTGTATATTTACTCATTAGATTCTTAGCTTTAGTACACCATTCTTTAAATTTTTTCTCTGTAAATTTATCCATATGATTGTAATGTAATCCATGCATTCTTTTATATTCTCTATTATAAACTATTAAAAGTGGACTTTTTGCAACTTTTGCTTTTCTCTTAAGTAAAGCACCTATCTCTTTACAAGTTTTTCCTGTATTTTCAAATAAACTATTACAATATTTTTGGTCATTTCTTCCTTTTTGATAAGGATTTTTGCTACTTGTAATTGGTATAAATAGCTTTCCGCAGTTTTCACATTTATTTATAGTAAAATTATTCTGTATTATTTTAAATATTTCAAATCTTATTTGTTCTGTAAATGTTAAAATAAAACTGATA
>DCHW01000045.1 GCA_002314935.1 Clostridiales bacterium UBA1742
ACATCATTGACTAACCTACAAAAAGTCAACAATTTATCCTTAAAACCACTTGAAATCTTTACGGAAATAATATATTATTAAAAAAGGTGAATTTAAATGAATACAATATTAAAATTCTTATTGCGTATTTTTTTTATTGGAATTATTGTTTTTTTATTTAATAAATTCTTTTTTCAAATTTGTATTGTACAAGGCGACTCTATGCAACCCACATTAAAAAACATGAATATAGTATTGGTAAAAAAAATAAATGTAAATTTACACCAAAATGATATTGTACTTATTAAAAAAAACAACAAAATAATTATTAAACGAATTGTTGGAACTCCTAATGATAAAATATTTCTTGATAACTATATATATATAAATGATATAAAATTTGATAATATATATACCCCAAATGGAAACATCGAAAAAACAAATTTTTATTTGAAATCAGACGAATATTTTGTTTTAGGAGATAACCGTGAAAACAGTATTGATAGCCGATTTAACGAGATAGGAATAATTAAACAAAACGAAATTATTGGTAAAGTATTATTCAAAAAATAATTTATTATAAATATTTATTTTTATGGAAAGGAGGCCATATGAAAAAAACTATAAAAATTGTTCTTTCTACTATTTTTTTTGGAACACTATTTTCATTTTTATTTAGTATAAATGCACAAGCATATATTGACCCATCTGTAATGACATATGCAATTCAAGCAATTGCAGGTATAATAATTGCAATTGGCGCTTTTGTTGGGATTTATTTTAGAAAATTCAAAAAGAAAGTAAATGATAAATTAGGAATTGATGAAAATAAAAATAAAGAAGTAGAATCAGATGATATTATATAACAAACCAAGTGTAAGCGTTGCTTACACTTGTTTTTTATTGTTCTTCTTCTTTTCTTTTTTTAAATATATCTTTATATCCTATTGCTATTACTGCCCCAATCATCATGGCAAATGATAGTGCCTTCCAAATTCCACTTTCTAGCAATATAATTGCAAACATCCCAAAAATTGCACTAATACCATATAAAATGAATACAGCCTGTCTTTGATTGTAGCCTCTTTTCATAATTTTATGATGTAAATGTTCTCTATCTGCTTTAAAAACACCTTTTAATGACTTTGTTTTTATAATTCTTCTAATTATAGCTAATACTGTATCCAATAAAGGTAATGCAAAAATAATAAGTGGTGCAATTAACACAATTGCAGTATATGTTTTTGCTACTCCTAATATTGCAATAATTGACAAACAATATCCTAGAAAATTTGAACCTGTATCTCCTATAAATGTTTTAGCAGGATTAAAATTAAATGGTAAAAATCCCACTAAAGCACCAGCAAGAGCTGTTATTAATATAATTGCAATTAATGGAGATTCATTTAATGTAAATATTATTAATAATGATAAACATGAAATTAAACATATTCCTGAAGACAATCCATCTAAACCATCTATCAAATTTATTGCATTTGTTATTCCAACAATCCATATAATTGTAATTATTATTGAAACAATTTCACTATTTATAAGTGTTTCTCCTAAATATGAAACAGCAATTCTATCTATTCTAATTCCAAATACTGTGGCAATTCCAGCAGCAATAATTTGACCTACTAGTTTTATGTATGGTGGTATTCCTTTTAAATCGTCAAAATAACATATTATACCTAAAACAATACTACCAATAAAAAAACCTATTATCTTCATATAATAATTATCTATATCAGTCAGTTTTATACTTCCTTCTATTGACATAACAATTAATAAATATATAGTTGATACTATAAATCCTGCAATTACAGCTAATCCCCCTAATCTTGGTTTTGCATATTTGTGAATTTTTCTTTTATCTTTTGGTACATCAATTGCTCCAATTTTTCTTGCAAGTCTTATAGTATATGGAGTTCCAACATATGTTGTTATAAAAGCTAATAAAAAAGCTATTGCTATATCTCCCCACATAAACCTCTCTCCTTTTTATTTCCATAATAATTTTACAATTTATATATTAGTTTGTCAATATATCTGTTTTTCAAAATCATAACCTTTATCCTGTTTATAATTTTAAAAAATTATTTTACTTGATAACTTTTTATGTTACAATAAATTATAATAACATAAATTATTGGAGAACCATTATATGAAAAACATATTTTTTAAATTATACGAAAAATATAAAGAATTAATAAAATATTCTATTTTTGGAATTTTAACTACGATTGTTAATTTTGCTGTGAAATATACCTTATTGTTTTTAATTTTAGATTCCAACAATTGGTTAGAACTTCAAGTTGCAATTGTTCTATCTTGGATTGCCGCAGTTATGTTTGCATATTTTACAAATAGCAAATATGTTTTTGAAAGTAAAACCAAAAATAAATTTAAAGAATTAATCGCTTTTGTTAGTGGCAGAATAACAACCTTATTATTAGAAATGTTTATAATGTGGTTTTTTGTTACACTTTTAAAATTAAATTCTAATTTTGAAATTTTTATTTTCACTTGGGTGGCTCAAATTTTTGTATTAATAGGAAATTATATTTTAAGTAAATTAATATTTAAAAAGGTGGATTAATAATCCACCTTTTATTGTGTTAAAATTCCATTTGGAGTTTCAACAATTACCAATATATTTTCTTCTTTTCCTGTTTCTGCATTAATATATACTAAAAAATCTGTATCATTAATTTTGCCCTTGAATTCATAACAATAAATTTCTGTTTTCCATTCTGTCGGAATAACTGCCAATCCTGAACTTATAATATTTAAATTTTTATTTAATGTTAATTTTGCTTCTGATTCTGTAATTTTAGGACTACTTAGACTTCTTTCTGTATGATTGTTCAAATATCCACTTGTTTCCATTCCAAGTATTTCCCCATTATCTAATGCAATCTTTAATTTTATTAAATCCGGATACATTACTACCCCATTTTGTTCATAGGCATAATTAACAGTAACTATACCCGCCTGTTTTAGATAATATGTTGCCTTCATGTTTGGAATTCCCCTACTATCTAAAAAATTTTTTCCTATTTCATTTGCTTCATCCTGTGTTAAAACTTCTTGTTTAACTTCTCTATTATAATTCATTAAAACAATATGCCCACCTGTTTGAGCAATGGAAATATTTAACGGATTATTATTATTTTCATCATTTATTTTTACTGAAAAATCATAACATACTATATTACCATTTTCTATTAACCCATTTGAACTTATTTCTTGAATCCTGTCATTTCCCACAAAATTTACAGCAATTTCTTTAGCAAAATCTTCATCTATTTTGTCACCAATTAACCCCTTTTTTTCTGCACTTTCCATATGTTCTGAAAAAGCTCCATCATATATTAATCCCTCATATTCTCCAAAATTTTCATCTATATTTGTAAATACTGTAGCCGATAAATTATCTACTTGTTGTGCAAATTCTACTTCTGTGTTTTTTGTTAATTCTTTCCAGCTTATTCTACCTTCTTGCATATCCGTACATAATTGATTTAAAGTATTTTTTAATTCTATGCAATAGTTATGAAGCGCATTTAAATCATCTAATTCATCTTGTGTTAATTTTTCTCCATTTATATTTTTTCTAGATAAAGAATAACTATATTCACTAACTTGATTTAAAAACTTAGATGTGCTTGAAAGCTCATTGCTTGATACTGGCAATTGGGCTAAATACACCTGTGCAAGATTTGCTTCTCTCCACACCTCTGTCAACGTTTCTGCACCATGAGCCGGTTCATTTGAAATAGTAGCTTTTGCTAAGTAATTTTCAACATCTTCCACATAATTTACTAATTCATAAAAAGCCATATTATATTGATTTTCAGATGCTGTTATATATTTTTTATTTTGTTTATATAAATTAATTCCTAAAAATATACATGTAATTACCAATATAATTAAAATTATATATATATAATTTTTTTTAAAAAATTTTTTCATAACATACCTCTATTTACAAAAATTATGCTTTCCAATAGTTTTTACAATTGTTTTTGACCATATCCAACTATTAGTTGCGGTATTTGGATTAAAATAATATATACATCCATTTGTAGGATCCCAACCATTTAATGCATCCTGTGCCGCCTTTACAGCAGTAGAGTTTTCGTTAAGTGGTATATTTATTTGTCCATCTGAAACGGCAGTAAAAGCCCCAGGTTCATATATTACACCAGCTATTGTATTTGGAAATTCACTGCTTTTTACCCTATTTAATATAACCGCTCCAACAGCTACTTGTCCCTCGTAACTTTCGCCTCTTGCTTCTCCGATTTATTGCTCTTGCCAACAATTGCACATTAGATGTTTCACTTGAAGTTGCAGCCAAAACTTTCGTGCCTTTTATTTTGAAAATACATAATATTAATAAAAATACTAATATTATAATTAAATATAAAATTATTTTTTTATTCTTTTTTCTACTCATATATTTAATTATGTAATTTTTTTTTATTTTTATACATTTTTGTGATATAATGTATAAAATTTAAATAATATTTTGAAAGGATTACTTATGAAAAAAATATTAATTTTTTATGGCTCATATGGCGGAGGCCATTTATCAGCAGCTAAAAGTATAAAAGAATATATAGATGCAAACTATGAAGATACCGAAACACAAATGGTAGATTTCATGGAATATATAAATAAAGTTTTAAATAAAGTTACAACAAAAGCATATGCAGAAATGGCAAAAAATGCCCATTGGATGTGGGGTAGAGTTTATTATAGTGCTGAAGATGGTGCGGTTTCTAAACTAAGTTCTGCTGCTCAAAAATTATTAGCTCTTAAATTAAACAAATTATTGCAAGAATATAACCCTGATATAATTATTTCAACACATCCTTTTAGTTCACAAATGTGTGCTATATTAAAAAAGAAAAAAGAAATAACTTGTAAAATAGCTACAGTTATTACTGACTATGCCCCTCATAAACAGTGGCTAGCTTATCCACAATATATTGATTACTTTTTTGTTGCACACAATAGCATGAAAGAAAATTTAATGAAACGTAAGATTAAAGAAAATCAAATTAAAGTAACCGGAATTCCACTTTCAAGTAAATTTTTGTTGAATTACAATAGAGAAGAAATTATGAAAGAATTTAATTTAAATCCAACTAAAAGAACTATATTGTTTTTTGCTGGTGGAGAGCAAGGTTTTGGAAAAGATAAAATTTTAAAAATATTTAAAACATTAATTGAGCAATCTCAAAACACACAAATTATAGCAGTTTCAGGAAAAAACGCTAAAATAAAAAGCTCTTTTGATTCATTAGTACTTAAAGAAAATGCTAATGAAAATGTTAGAATTTTAGAATATACAAATAAAATTGCAGAATTAATGAGTATTTCTGATTTAGTTGTTACTAAACCAGGAGGACTTACAACAACAGAAAGTTTAGCTTCAGGACTTCCTATTATTATTATTAATCCAATACCTGGTCAAGAAGAAGAAAATGCAGAATTTTTAGAAATAAATGGTGCTGCAATTTGGTTAAAAAAAGAAACTGATATAAACGAAGTATTGTCAGATTTATTAAATAATTCAGACAAGTTAAATAAAATGAAAAGCTCTACACAACAACTTGCTAAAAAAAGTTCAACAGAAAATATTTGTAAAGTTTTACTTGGATAATAAATATGTATTAACACATAAAAATACACCTCTCATAATATAATAAGAGGTGTATTTTTATGTGTATTTCTGATTTTTCTCCTTGTGAATTAATATCATTGTCTTCTACTTTAGCAATTTCTATTAATAATCAATTTAATAAGCAAGATGTTATTACATTAGCTGCCTTTTTTACTACATTAGGTGATAATCTAGCCTTGCTATCATCAACTAGTATTTAAAGTTCTCTTCTACCCTCTAACGCTTTAGTTAATGTAACTTCATCTGTATATTCCAAATCTCCTCCAACCGGAATTCCATGTGCAATTCTTGTTACTTTAACGCCAAAAGGTCTTAAGATTTTTGATAAATATATAGCTGTTGCTTCTCCTTCTACTCTTGGATTTGTTGCAATAATTATTTCGTTTATATTATTATCTCCAATCTTTTGTACTAGTTCTTTAATTTTTATATCATCTGGACCTATTCCATTCATTGGTGAAATGGTACCATGTAATACATGATAAACGCCTTTAAATTCGTGCGTTCTTTCCATCGCCATAATATCCCTAACATCTTCCACAACACAAATTGTTGAAGCATCACGTTTTGGGCTACTACATATTGGACATGGATCTGTATCTGAAATATTAAAGCAATTACTGCAATATTTTAATTTGGTTTTTGCATCAATTATAGACTTTATAAACTCATCAGTATCTTCTTTATTTAAATCCAACATATGAAAAGCCAATCTTACAGCAGTTTTATGACCAATACTTGGTAATTTTTCAAAACTTTCTATTAATTTTTCTATTGATGGTGAATAAATAGACATATTACATCATCCCCGGAATATTAAATCTACCCATACTTGCAGATTGTGCACTATCTACTTTTCTTAAAGCATCATTTATACATGTTAATATTAAATCTTGTAACATTTCTACATCATCTGGATCTACAACATCCTTTTTTATTTCTATTTTTTTTATTTCTTTTGCTCCAGATACAACAACACTAATTGCACCACCACCAGCTGTTGCTTCAAAATCCTTTGATTGAATTTCCTCTTGTGTTTTTTCTATATCTGCTTGCATTTTTTTGGCTTCTTTCATTAATTGATTGATATTCATTCCACCAAATCCACCCATTCCTGGGAATCCACCTCTTTTTGACATTTTTTACATCCTCCTTTATTCATCTATAATATTTATTGGAATATCCATTGAATTATCATTTTTTTTAACAGTACTTCCAATGTTTTCATTATATTTTATATGCATTACCTTACCCAATTCTTGAGAAATTAATTTTTCTAAAACATCTTTGTTTTCCCTTTGTTCTAAAACAGTTTTGGCAAAAGGACTTATTTTTCCATTAAAATTAATTTCAACAATCATATCATTTATTTCTTTAGCTGTTGTCCCAATTAAATTAGTATATAGCATAACTTTACCTGTACTTTTAAGTGTGTTTAAAATATTATCCCAATATTTGCCTCCATTAGCTTTAATATTGCTAACATTATTCTCCAATTTTGGTTTTACTTCTTTTTTTTGTTCAATTTCAATTCTACTAGTTTTCTTTGGAGTTTCATTACTTTGTGGTGCAAATACAGTTTGTGTTGTTTCTTGTTTTTTTAATGTAGCCTTTATCAAACCTGTTTCAAATAGTATTGCTTTTTGAGAAGAATTTTTTAAATTACTTGCAAGTTCAGATAAATCATAAATTAAATTTAACAAATCATTTTTTTCTATTTTTTCTGCTAATTCTTTTATATGTTCTTTTTCTTTATCTGCATATATTTCTAACGTTCCTGTTGCTTTAAATAACAAAATATCTTTTATATATTTAATAATTTCCCATATAAAATTATCAATATCTTTTCCTTGATTTATTACTTCTTCTGCAATTTTTATAATTCCTTCTGAATTTTTTTCTATTAAATTTTTAGTTACTTCATTTATGTATTCAAAAGTTGGTATTCCTACTAATTCTCGAATATCTTGTTCTAAAATTTCTTCTTTTCCTTCGCCAATACATCTTTCTAAAATACTAATAGCATCTCTTAATGCTCCTTCTGAAAGTATTGCTATTAATTCTAACGCTTTATCTTCAATCTTTATATTTGTTTCTTTACAAATTATTCTTAATCTTTTAATTATATTGTCATTTGAAATTCTTTTAAAGTCAAATCTTTGACATCTTGAAAGAATAGTTGCAGGCAATTTTTGTGGTTCTGTTGTTGCTAAAATAAATTTAACATGTTCTGGTGGTTCCTCTAAAGTTTTTAATAATGAGTTAAATGCACCTGTTGATAACATATGAACCTCATCAATAATATATACTCTATATTTTGCTACTGTTGGTAAAAAATTAACTTCTTCTCTAATTGCTCTAATATCTTCCACACTATTATTAGAAGCAGCATCCATTTCTACAACATCTGCTAAAGTTCCCGCAAGCATTGCTTTGCAATTTTCACATTCATTACATGGCTCTCCATCTTTTGGATTTAAACAATTTACTGCTCTTGCTAAAATTTTTGCAGCAGAAGTTTTTCCAGTTCCTCTTCCACCATTAAATAAATATGCATGTCCAACTCTACCAACAACAATTTGTTTTTTTAATGTTGAAGTTATATGTTCTTCTCCTACCATTTCTTCAAATTTTAATGGTCTAAATTTTCTATATAACGCTGTATATGTCAAAATTTTTCCCCCTTATATTTTTTAAGTTAACTTCTCTATGGAAAGTAACTCACATAAAAGTTCACTATTTATCGCTGCTTCCTTCCGGACCTGACGAGATTCATAGGTTTTTATTGAACTACTCTCCATACAAAAGTTAACTTAAATTAAATGCATACTGATTATATAATTTTATTTTCAGTTTAGCAATATTTTTATTTAAAATCTTTTAAAAATAATATTTTTTAATTCTGTATCTTCTGTTTTACTTATTCCTTTTTCTATAATATTTTCTTCTGGTAATGTTAAGTTTATATTAGATTTAAATTTATTACCACTTTCTGTTTCAATTATTATATCAAAACTAATATTTAATTTTATATCATCAAAATTTAATCCTATTTTTCCAAGTAAAGTACCATCACTAGCTAATTTCTCATTTTCGTTTACAATATAATCACCTAAGTTTCTTGTAGCTATGCTAATACCAATTACTCCACCTTGATTATTTATTTGTAATAATTCTGTATTTGTACTTTGAGCTCCCACATATTCTAAATTATCTAAAACAATATATTCATCCAAATATGAATATTCATTATTTTCTTTACTTGGTTTATATATATTTGTTTCACCTATTTCTTTATTTTTATTTATTACAAAATTAGTAAAAATAATTTTTGAGATTCCATCAGTTTTTTTATATTCTTCGTTTTTTTGTATTGTAAAAAATATATTATCTTTTTGAATAATGTTAGATTTCCAAGCTCCGTCATCTAATTCATTTAGACTAGATTCAGCTGTACATATTGTGCTTATCTTAGTTATATTAAATGGTAAATTTGTCTCTCCTTCTATATTGTATTTTAACATAAAAATTCCTGCTGTTATTAAAATTAATACTACAATAAATATTAAAATACAAATATGTACTATTTTCTTTTTAAAATAGTTATTTTTTTTCATTTTTTCCTCCGTTTTTTTCTCTTAACATTTTAAAAAAATCTTTTAAAATATATTCACATTTTTTCTGTTGTATTCCTGTTTCTATTTCAACTTTATGATTGAATTTATAATCTTTTATATTAATTACTGATTCACAAGCCCCTGTTTTAGGATCTAATGTTCCAATATATAATTTTTTTATTCTTGCATTTATAATTGCTCCCATACACATCATACATGGTTCAAGTGTAACATACATTTCACAATTTTCCAATCTCCAAGCCTCTAGTTTTTGACTTGCTTTTTTTATTGCTAAAATTTCTGCATGTAAAATGCTACTTTTTTTTGTTTCTTTTAAATTATGAGCTCTTGCTATTATTTTCCCATCTTTTACTATTACAGCACCTACAGGAATTTCTTCTTTCTTATATGCTTTTTCTGCCTCCTTAAGAGCCTCATTCATAAACTTTTCTTTTTCAATCATATTTTTATTCCTTATATCTTATAATATTTTTGTTATTAATAATAATACTGTTATAAATATTATATTAAATATAGTAAACATTCCTAAATATTTCCAGAAATTTTTAGGTTGATGTTTTAGAAACTCTTTTAGAGTTATTAAACTAGCTAGTGAAGAAATTATTATTCCTAATGATCCTATGTTAACTGATATTAATAAATCCTTATAATTGTTTGTAAATTTAGATAAAAATATTGCAGTTGGAACATTACTAATAAATTGGCATGAAATAATTCCTGCAAGTAACGTATTTTGAGCTACTATTTTTGAAATAAAGTTTTTTATAAACTCCATTCTTGCAATATTTCCTGAAAAAATAAAGAAAACAAAAAAAGTTGCAATTAAAGCATAATCTACTTGTTTAAATCTTTTTCTGTCAAATATCAATATTATTAATATAACAATAGGAAGCATTATTTTATATGAAATCAATCTAAAAATTGAACATATAACCAATGCAAATAAAATTATATAAATTTTTAATTCTTTTTTTGCAATAATTATTTTAGAATTTCTTTTTAATTTTAATGGTTCATTTTTTATAAATGAACAACATATAAATAATAAAACAGCAACTGCTATTGATTGTATCAAAAGAATATTTATAAATTCTGTTACGCCTATATTATAGTACGAATATAAATACAAATTTTGTGGATTTCCATAAGGAGTTATCATACCGCCCATATTTGCTGCAATAGTTTGCATTATAAATGTAAAAGCTAAATATTTATCATTTTTTGTAGAATGTAATACGATATATGTTAAAGGTAAAAACGTTATTAATGACATATCATTTGCAACAATCATATCAAAAAAAAATGTTCCAAAAACTAATGCATAAATAACACCTCTTCTTGTATGAAAAAGATTTATCATTTTTCTAGAAATAATCTCAAAAACATTTGTACTTTTTAAGCCTGCAACAACTGCTAACATACAAAATAGGCATACTAATGTATTTATGTCAAAATAACCAAGATATTCTTTATCAACAGGTACAAAAAAACAAGTTATTATGGCTAATAAAGTTGCTATGACTAAAACTACTTCATTTTTTATAAAATTAATTATTTTATTTTCTTTCTTCATAAAATTCCTTTTCTTCTGTATTTTTATTATGGTGCACCTAGCTGGATTCGAACCAGCGGCCTCTCCCTTAGGAGGGGAGCGCTCTATCCACCTGAGCTATAGATGCATTAATAATATATCTATTATACACTATCTTTTTTTCTTTGACAAGAAAACTTCTTTATTATATAATACTACTGTTGATTAAAATTTTCGGTAGTCCACAAGGTCTACCCTCTATTTATTTTTGGAGTTGATTTTATGCAAAAAATAGTAAGTCGTATAAGAAAAGCAATTGAAGATTATAATATGATTGAAGATGGTGATAAAATAGCTGTTGGATTATCTGGAGGTAAAGACTCCATTTCTCTATTAATGGGACTTAAGAATTTACAAATATTTTATCCTAAAAGATTTGAAATTATTGCTATTAGTATTAATCCCGGTTTTGATTTCTTTGATAGTGCTTTTTTGCAAAAAGTTTGTTTAGATTTAAATATTCCATATATTGAGGAAGAAAGTCATATTAAAGAAATTGTTTTTGATATTAGGCAAGAAAAAAACCCATGTTCTTTGTGTGCAAATTTAAGAAGGGGCATTTTAAATAGTACTGCTATTAGAGAAGGCTGTAATAAAATCGCTTTAGGTCATAATGAAGATGATGTTTTAGAAACTTTTTTTCTTAATTTATTGTATGGAGGTAATATAAATACTTTTGCTCCTGTTAGTTATATGGATCGTTCTAATATTACATTAATTAGACCTTTGATTTATGTACCAGAAAAAAGTATTAAAACATTTGTTAAAAAAAATAACATTGAAGTTATGAATAAATGTTGTCCTATGGATGGCGTATCCAAAAGAGAAGATATGAAAAATTTAATTTATAATTTACAAAAAGAAATTCCTTCTCTTAAAGCCAATTTATATGGAGCAATAAAAAGAAGTAATATAAAAGGATGGAAATAATTCCATCCTTTTTTTAATTTTTATATATCTTTTATTGTAATTTTATTTACAACATTACTTGAAGCATAATCTAATGAACATTCATATTTTGTCCAATCTTCTAATAAATGTTTAATTTCAACTATTGTTTCTTCTTCTGATGCTAATTTATCATTATACACAACCGTTATTGTTGTATATCCTCCTGCTTTATTATTTGTAACTACATCATCTAAATATTCTTTTATTATATTACCATAATTTGTACCTTGTAAGTGATTAAAAGTAAACATATTACCTTTATTTAAAGTAATTGTTGATAATTTTTCTCTATTATTTGACATATTTATAAAATTAAATAATGTAAATATTATAATTCCCATAACAATAGCAAATATTATAATAAAAAATATTATATATCCTATTCCTATTCTTTTAGCTACTTTCTTTATTTTTTCATTAGATGCTTTTCTATCTCCTATTATTGATTCGTCTACATATTTTTCGTCTTCAGGAATAAATTCATCATCTACACCTATATATTCACCATTTTTTTTCATAATCATTTTTCCTTTCTATTTTATTCTATAACAACAGCTGTACCAGAGGCAACTACCATAATCATTGAACTATTTTGTCCCATTGGTTCATAATCTATAGTAACTCCTAAAATTGCATTTGCGCCAATTTTTTCTGCTCTTTTCATCATTTCTTGTATAGCATCTGCTCTTGAATTAATTAATTCTTCTTCATACTCTTTAGATCTACCACCTATAAAGTTAGTAATTCCTGCTGTCCAATCTTTTACAAAATTTATACCATTAATTACTTCTCCAAAAACAATTCCTCTATATTCTTTTATATTTTTTCCTTCCAATGTTGATGTCGTAGATATTAACATTTTTATCACCACCTTTTATTTTTAATAAATATTTTGCAACATTTGTTGTTGCTTTTGCTGTGCTTTTTCTAATAATTCTTTTTGCTGTTCACTTCCATTTTGAATCATTTCTTGTTGAATTTCTTGCATATCATCCAAAATTTTCTCTTGTTTTTCATTAATTTCACTATATTGATTTTGACTATATTCCAATGTTTGATTTTGATTATTTATTATTTTTTCTTTGGTCCTATCCATAGTATCATCTATATGTTGCACAATATTATTCGTTATCTCTATTATCTCTTTTTCATTTTGTTTTTTCTTATTTGTTTTTACTATTTTATACGTACCAAAAACAAATCCACATATCAAAACTATACTAATTACAATCCATATAATTTTTTTATCTTTTTCTTTGATTATATTTGTTTTTCCTTTTGTTAATTCATCAATTGAAACATCAAATATTTTAGAAATTTCAATTAATTTATCCATTTCTGGAGTAGTTTGTCCCAACTCCCATTTTGAAATTGTTTGTCTAGTTACATTTAAAAATTCACCTAATTCTTCTTGTGACCAGCCTTTAGCTTTTCTTAATTTAATTAATTTCTCATTAAACATCATTTTTATATCCTCCATATACAATTAAGGAAAATTTCCTTAATTATATTATAAAAAATTACTTTATTTTTTTCTACCAATTTAAGTTGGAAGTTTGTCACTTTTTGTTAACATTTGCTATTATTTAGTTAACTTCTCAACAGCATTTTTTAAATCTATTAATAACTTATTAGAATCTTCTAAATTTTCCCCTTTTACCCCCATATAAAATTTAATTTTAGGTTCAGTTCCAGAAGGTCTAGCACAACACCAAAAATCATTTTCTAATTCAAAATATACAACATTAGATTTTGGTAATTCTTCTTTCTTAGTTTCACCTGTTTTTATATCTGTTATTTCTCCTGTTAAATAATCTCTAAATTTTATTACATTATATTGACCAACAAATTTAGGTGGATTATTTCTTAAATTTTCCATCATTTCTTTTATTTGTATTGCTCCATCTGCACCTTCTAAAACAATAGCAATTTGATCTTCCTTATAAAATCCATATTTTTTATACATATTTTTCATATTATCCCATAATGTTAATCCCTGTTTTTTATAATATGCTGCTGCTTCAGATAAAAGCATTAATGCTGCAATCCCATCTTTATCACGGACTTTATCTCCTACTAAGCATCCATAACTTTCTTCATATCCCATTATACATTTATATGAATTTTCTTTTTCAAATTCTCTAATTTTAGCAGCTACATTTTTAAATCCTGTTAAAACCTCAAATATTTCTACATTATTTGCATTACAAATACTATCCGCCATATTAGAAGAAACTATAGTTTTTATTAAACTACTACTTTTATCAAGTAATCCTTTTTCATTTTTTTGTGTTATTAAATATTCAGCCACTGTAAGACCAATCATATTTCCATTAAATAAAATGTATTCTCCAGTTTCAGCATCTTTTACATGTAATCCAATTCTGTCTGCATCTGGATCATTAGCAACAACAATATCCGCATTTATTTCTTTAGCATATTTTAAAGCTAATTCAAATGCTGCTGGATCCTCTGGATTTGGATATTTTACTGTTGGAAAATTCCCATTAGGCATTGCTTGTTCTTCCACAATATTTACATTTTCAAATCCCATTTCATTCAATATTCTTAATGCCATTACTCTTCCTGTTCCATGTAATGGAGTATATACAATATTTAAATTTTTCTTTTCTTCTTTTATTGTTTCATTATTTAATGATAATGTTTTTAGATATTTTATATATTCATCATCTACTTCTTTTCCTATTACATTATATAATCCTCGATTAATTGCCTCTTCTTCTAATATTGTTTTTATTTCAGAATATGAAATTATATTGTTAACTTCCTCTGTAATTTCTTTATCCACTGGAAAAGAAATCTGAGCTCCATCTTCCCAATATACTTTATATCCGTTATATTTTGGTGGATTATGGCTTGCCGTAATTACAATACCTGAAATACAATTCAAATGTCTTACAGAAAAAGATAATTCTGGTGTTGGTCTTAAAGAATCGAATCTATAAGTTTTTATTCCATTTGCATTCAAAATTAAACATGCAAGTTTGCTAAATTCTTCAGACATATGTCTAGAATCATATGCAACAACAACTCCTCTTTCTTGAGCATTTTGTTTTTTTATATAATTTGCTAATCCCTGTGTTGCTTTTCCTACAGTATATTTATTCATCCTATTTGTTCCTGCTCCAACTATACCTCTTAATCCAGCAGTTCCAAATTCTAATTCCTTATAAAATCTATCTTTAATTTCTTCATAATCTTCACTTATCTTCCTTAGATCTTCTTTTGTAACTTCATCAATATCTTTACTTTCTAGCCATTCTTCATATTTTTCTTTATAATCCATTTTCATTCTCCTTTAAATTATCCTTATTTTGCATATATTTTTCATATAATTCTTTTGCTGTTTCTGCACTATCAATTCCTGTTTTATTTTTTACTGGTGCAAATTCTTCTTCTCTGTTCACCCTAACAATTGCCATTTCTTCCATTTGATTAAAACTATCAAATATAAAACTTTCAAATTTATAACAATTTGGTTTTTCTGGTTTTATAATCTCACCATTTTCGCTCAAATAATTTGCTTTTTTAAAAGCAGTATGATATGGCAATTTTTTGTTTCCAATAATTTCTAGTCCTTTAATATTAAACATATTACAATTTATATGTGATTCACCATATAATAAATTTCCTTTTTTATCTTTTTGGTTTGCAAGTTCTTCACTTATTTCTGTATATTCTATTACACTTGGTCTTCCATTTTTTTTACAAAAAACTCCCACTTTTTCATTTGGATTTGCTTTTACTAATGATTTTCCCGAAACTAATACGTTTTTTTCAACTGTTATTCCAATAAATATTTCATCAATCATTTTGATTAACGGATTATCTATTGGCCCCACAAAAATCCATTCTACCTTTTTTTCTTTCATATCATTAATGATATTATTTTTAAATAGTGCTTCAAAAATTCCACCATGGCCATCAGCGGCTAATTTAACAAAACCTTTTTCATCTAAAATAATTTTGCCTTCAGTGTTTATCATTGGTAATTCACCTTGAACAAAGAACTTTATATAATCTTTTGGATAATTAAAATAATTATTTTCTTCAAAAAATTTTATAGTTTCATTATTATTTTCTCTACTAGTCATTATATACCATGGAATTATAATATTATATTTTTCATTTTTTTCTTTTAAGCTTTCACAAAGAATTTGAAACAATGATTTAGGTGGATTAATATTTAATATAAAAGTCCCTTTAGGACCATTATGTCCGAAGTCTTGTTCCCTGTCCTCCTGCCATAGTTACGGCTGCTAACTTACCACTTTTTATTTCTCTTTCGCCAATATTTCTATAATATTCTTTTTCTTTTTCACTTAATTTTTCTTTATCTGTATACATTATTGGCTCTATTATTTGCTGTTTATCAATATTTTCATTGTCTTTTTCTTTATATAGCTTATTAATTAAATTAAAATCAATTCCTAGAATTTGATCTAATAAAATTTCCTGATTATTTTTATCAAAGTTTTCATAATTTAACAATAAATGTTCTTGATTATTACTTGTTAGTATTTCTTTTACTTTTAAATATTTTTCTCCCATAATAACCCCCTTTTTTATTATATATCATATATTATATCAAACGTTTTTTTTAGTCAATATAAATAAGGAGCGAATTTTTTATTCACTCCTTATTTATATTATTGGGCATTTTTTATTTTCTTTTTTTTCAAAAATTTCTTCTATATTTTTTAGTCCTGCTGTATTTAGTATTATATCATGTTCTTCAATAATTTTTTTTATATATTTTTCTCCATTTTCTGTATCATAACAATCTATTATTATAATTTCTTTATGTTTTTCTTTATGTTTTTTTAAAACTAATTTTAATTCATAATTAATTTTTTCTATATATTTTTTACTTCCCTTTATAAAAATATTAATTTTTGTATTTTGTAATAATAAATTATTTATTATTAATTCTATATTTCCTTCATTATTTTTTTTCCAATTTATTTTTTTTATTTTTTCTTTTTCTTTTTCATCTAATAGTAATTTTGATAAAATTATTTTTATATTTTTTTCTAAATCATTTTCTAAGAAGGTTATAACTTCATTATTGTTTTTTATTTGTTTACTAATATACGGAATAATCATTACAGATAAATGTTCATCACTAACATAGAAAGCACATGCTTTTTTTATATCTATTAATTCCTTCATCAATATACCTCCCTAAGTTTTCTTACTGGTAAATTTTACCATCTGTTTTTTGTAATGTCAATTTTTTTCGTGTTCATTATTTCGACAACTATTAGTAAAATGTATATTTTTGTATTTTTTGTTAATAATTTATTTAAAGTAAATTATTAACATTTTTTAGTGGAGGTTTTTTTATGAAAAAATTTTTAAAATCATTTTTTTTTATTTTATTACTTTTATTTTTATATATAATAATTTCTGCTTATTCATATGTAAATGCTGTATCTAAAGATCTTAGCAATAATGTTTTTAGATTACATGTAATAGCAAATAGTAATTCTGATGAAGATCAAAATTTAAAATATATTATAAGAGATAAAATTCTAGAATATGTAAATTCTATATCTCAAAATATATCTACTAAAGAAGAAATGATAACTCTTCTTAATGAAAACATAAATCAAATTAAATATATTGCTCAAAAAAGTATTAATGATAATGGATATTCATATAATGTAAATATTGAAATAGGAAATTTTGCTTTTCCAACAAAAAATTACGGTGATATTACCTTTCCTTCTGGATATTATGATGCATTAAAAGTAGAAATTGGCAATGCAGAAGGAAAAAATTGGTGGTGTGTCATGTTTCCTCCATTATGTTTTGTTGATACCACTTCCGGAATAATTCCAGATGAATCAAAAGAAATAATAAAAAATAATTTATCTGAAGAAGAATATAATTTGTTATATTCCGATACTTCTACAGACTTAAAATTTAAATTTAAAATAATTGAAACATTACAAAACATTAGTATTAATCTTGCAAAATTATAAAAAACATTGTATAAATTTGTATTTTATGTTATATTTATTATTGTATTAGAGTGTATATTATTAATACACTCTAATATTATTTTATAAATTCCTAAGGAGGATTATAATGGAAAAATTAGTTATTGTTGGTCCAACACAGTTAAAAGGTGAAGTTACAATTAGTGGTGCAAAAAACGCTGCCATTGCTATACTTCCTGCTGCATTATTAATAAATGGATCCTGCCAAATTAATAATTTACCAAATATAGTCGATGTTAAGCTTACATGTGAAATTCTTGAAGGTTTAGGAGCCAAAATAACATGGATTACAAACAATAGTATAAAAATAGATTGTTCAAATATAAATAAAACAACCGCACCTCTTGATTTAACAAGAAAATTTAGAGCTTCATATTATTTAATAGGTGCAATGTTAGGTCGTAAAAAAGAAATTATAGTTGGTTTACCTGGTGGATGCAATTTAGGAGCAAGACCGATTGATCAACATATAAAAGGATTCGAAGCATTGGGTGCTACAGTTGACGTTTCACAAGGTAATGTTTGTGCAAAAGTTGATAAACTACTTGGTACACATATATACTTAGATGTAGTTTCTGTTGGTGCTACTATAAATATAATGCTAGCTAGTGTTCTTGCAGATGGAACAACAATAATAGATAATGCAGCAAAAGAGCCTCATATTGTTGATGTAGCAAATTTTTTAAATACCATGGGTGCTGATATTCGTGGTGCAGGAACCGATGTTATAAAAATTAATGGAGTAAAAGAATTAATTACAAATAAAAGCTATTCTGTTGTTCCAGATCAAATTGAAGCAGGAACATTTATGCTTGCAGCAGTTGCTTCTCAAGGAGATATAACATTAAAAAATTGTATTCCTGAGCATTTAGATTGTATAACTGCAAAAATTCTTGAAATTGGTGGAAATGTTCAATCAACAGGTGATTCTCTTAGAGTTTGGATGAATCAAAGGCCTCAAAAAGCAACTATAAAAACTCTTCCATATCCAGGTTTTCCTACGGATTTACAGCCTCAAATTGGAGTTGTTTTATCTCTAGCTAATGGAACAAGTATTATTAATGAAAGTATTTGGGATTCTAGATTTCAGTATACCAATGAATTAAATAAAATGGGAGCCAAAATAACAGCTCAAGGTCAATCTGCAATTTTTGAAGGTGTGAATAAATTGTATGGCGCTCCTGTTTATTCAACCGATTTAAGAGCAGGTGCTGCACTAATCATTGCTGGCATTACAGCTTATGGCTCAACAGAAATTTATAATTTATGTTATATTGATAGAGGATATGAAAATATTGAAGATAAATTTTCTAAACTAGGTGCAAATATAAAAAGAGTTATTGAAGAATAAGGGTGTATTAAATGTTACAATATTGTAGTTTATATAGTGGAAGTACTGGTAATAGTTTTTTAGTTAAAACAGAAAATACAAATATTTTAATTGATGTAGGGGTTAGTTTAAAGAAATTAAATGATGCATTAAATACTTTTAATATAGATATCAAATCAATAAATGCAATATTAATTACTCACGAACATATTGATCATACAAAAAGTCTATCAACATTATCTCAAAAATATAATATACCCATTTATATTACACAAAAAACCTGGAATGCCATTTCATCTAAAGAAAAAATTAATTTAAATAATATAATTTTTTTTAATATTGATAAAGAATTTTATGTTAAAAATTTGAAAATTTTTCCATTTAAAACAAATCACGATGCTGCTGATCCATGTGGTTTTAATATTTATAATAATAATAAAAAAATTAGTATTGCTACTGATTTAGGACATATTGATAATTCATTATTAAATCATTTAAAAAATAGTTCAGCAATTTTATTAGAATCAAACTATGATCCAGACATTTTAAAATGTTCTAATTATCCTTATATCTTAAAAAGGAGAATTGCAGGAAATAGCGGACATCTTTCTAATATTGAAGCAGGAAAAACATTATCATATCTTTCAAATTATGGTTTAAATAATGCTTTGTTAATTCATTTAAGTAAAGAAAATAACTTTCCTGATCTTGCTTATCAAACTGTTCTTCAGGAAATACCAAAA
Organism: Clostridiales bacterium UBA1742; assembly: GCA_002314935.1. GTDB lineage: Bacteria > Bacillota > Clostridia > TANB77 > CAG-508 > CAG-452. The sequence goes on from DCHW01000045.1 coordinate 19,957, forward strand.
AATAAAAATATTGATTTAAATATTGCTCCACGTAGCAATCCAAGTAATTTATTTAATGTTATATAGAAAAAAGCTAGAAATTAAAATTTCTAGCTTTAAAAATATATATTAATAATATATATGTGAAAAAAATATATAGGGGGCTGTAGAGAAAACTAATATAAACTATTTATTATAGGGCCATAAAAGTAAACAGTTTAAATTAAAATTCCCTACAAAATTAAAAACATTGCAATTTAGCCATTAATCCATTTTATTATTTTTTAATTTATTTAATATTTTTTTTGAAAATTTTAAGATTAAAATTTTTCTGACAGTAAAAAAAATAGAAAAAAATAATAAGATTTTTATAATCATGTTGCTCCTTAAATTAAATACACTCTTTAGAATTAAGATATTATTATAATACTATAAAAGTACTAATATGTCAATAAAAACTTTACGACAAAATACCCCAAATTATTACAGCAATCGACATTCCAATAAAGTCACCTATTAAACCAGCCAACAAAACAAATCTTGTTTTTTTTATTCCAACAGCACTTGAATAAATTGAAATCGTATATAAAGTAGTCTCTGTTGCACCTATTATTGTAGATGTAATTAATCCAATTTTACTATCTACCCCATATTGTTTTATTATATCTATTGCTATAGTTAATGATGCACTACCGTGAAATTGGCCTTAATATTACCAATGGCATTATCTCTTTAGGAATTTTTAATATCTTCATTACAGGATTTATTATATTAATTATAAAATTAATTAGGTTTGATTCTCTTAATACTCCTATTGCAACAAATAAACCAATTAAAGTAGGAAAAATTTTTATAGTCATTTTTACTCCTTCTTTTGCCCCAATTATAAATTCATCAAAAACCTTTATTTTTTCTTTTACTCCAAAAATTATAATTATTAATATAGTTAATGGAATTGCTAAATTTGATAAATAATTGATAATATTCATTTTTTCTCCTATTTAAATTTTTTTATTAATATTTTACATACAATTATAGCTCCAAATGCAGCACATATTGTTGAAACCCATACAGGTATTATTATTTTAGTTGGATTTTCAGAACCCAAACTATTTCTTATTGCAATAATTGTCGTTGGAATTATCTGTATAGATGCTGTATTTATAACAATAAACATTATCATTGAATTTGATAATTCACTTTTTTTGTTATTTTCTTCTTGCATTGATTTCATTGCCTTTAATCCTAATGGTGTTGATGCATTACCTAATCCAAGAATATTTGCAATTATATTCATTGAAATTTCTTTTTTTATTTTTGAATTGTTTTTTACATCCGGAAATAAATTATCTATAATCGGTTTTAATATTTTATTAATTTTTTCTATTACAGTTGTTTGATTTGCTATTTGCATTAATCCACTCCATAAACACATATTTCCAAGTAATGATATACTTAAATCAACTGCATTTTTTGTTGAATTAAAAATTGCGTTGTTTACCTCTAAAATTTTCCCACTATATATTGAATATATAAAAGAACTTATTAAAAAAACCGGCCAAATAATATTTAGCATTTTTTCTCCTTTAATATTTTTAATAATTAATTTTATTCATTTATTTCTATATTATGAACACTTATTTTTGGTATTTTTTACCATATTTTTATTGACCTTTTAAGTCTTTTATGATATTATATTTACAATCGCAATGTCGAAAAATGTAATAAAAAGGGGGCTAATTATGAAGTCAACAGGAATAATTAGAAGAGTAGATGAATTAGGTAGGGTTGTTCTTCCAATTGAACTAAGGAATAAATTTGGAATTACAGAAAAAGATCCTATGGAAATATATGTAGATGGTTCTTGCATAATACTAAAAAAATATGAATCAAATTGTATGTTTTGTGGAAATTCTAAAAAATTAATAGAATTTCAAGATAAATTAATATGTGAAAAATGTGCTGAAAAAATAGGTAAATTAAAAGCTGAATAAATTAATTATTCAGCTTTTAAAAAATATTGATAAATTTCATTTTTATTTTTATTTCTATCTTTTGCAATCAATTTTATTATTTCTTTTTTTTCATAATTTTGTTTTTTATAATATTCATAATGTTCTTCTAAACTTAAGTTGTTTAATATTTCTTGGATTTTAGTATGCTTTATTTCCATATTATTATTAATAACAATAACAAACTCTCCTTTAGTGTTTACATTATTTTCCATTATTTTTGATATTTTTTCTCTAATAAATTCCTCGTGTATTTTTGTTATTTCCCTTGCAATGCTCACTTCAACATCCCCAAAACTGTCTTTTAAATCCTCCAAAGTTTTATTTAATCTATGAGGTGCCTCATATAATATAATTGTTTTATTTATTTCTTTTAATTCCCTTAATTTTTCTTTTTTTTCTTTTTTATTATTTGGTAAAAAACCAACAAATAAAAACTCTTTTGTTGAAAATCCAGAACCAATAACAGCATTTATTGCAGCACATGCTCCTGGTATTGGTACTATTTTTATATTATTTTTTATTGCTTCTTTTACAATTTCTTCTCCTGGATCTGAAATTCCAGGAGTTCCAGCATCAGAAACCAATGCAATATTTTCACCATCTAATAATTTTTTTATTAATATTTCTGTTTTAACATTTTCATTTTCTTTATAATAACTAATTAAAGGCTTTGAAATATTTAAATGATTTAATAACTTTAATGTATGTCTTGTATCTTCTGCTGCAATTATATCTACATTTTTTAATACATTTATTCCTCTTAATGTAATATCTTCTAAATTTCCTATAGGCGTTGCAACTAAATATAAAATACCATTCATAATTACTCCTTATTTTTATTATATATTTTTAATATTTCTTCTGTGTATTGGCCGTCATTATCATAAACATATAAAGGTTTTTCTATTTTTAAAAATTTTCCAGCGTTTTTTACTGCTTTAATTAAAATTAAATTACACTCCTTATTTTTATTTGAATACACAAATTTTATCTTTTTAGGTTCAATTTTGTTTTTTCTTAAATAATAAATTATATCTATTAATCTATCTGGTCTATGAACCATATAAAATTCCCCTTTATCTTTTAATAAAGATGAAGAAATTTCTATTAAATTTTCAATATTACATTTGATTTCATGTCTAGAAATTAACTTGTTTTTATTTTCACTTTTAAATCCATTATTTTTTTCTATATATGGAGGATTTGTAACAATTGCATCTATAGAATTTTTCTCAAAAATTTTTTTCAAATTTTTTATATCCTCATTTAATATTTCTACATTTTTCAACTCATTTAATTTTACAGATTTTTCTGCCATTTTTGCTACTTCTTTTTGAATTTCAATTCCAATAATTTTTTTTGCGTTTATTTTTTTTGATAATAAAATACTAATTATCCCAGTGCCTGTACCTAAATCTAAAACTGTACTATTATTTTTTATTTCTTTTGCATAATCAGAAAGTAATACACTATCAATACCAAAACAAAACCAATTTTTATTTTGTATTATTTTTAATCCTTTATATTCTAAATCATCAATTCTTTCATCAATTTCTAAATTAATTTTCATATTATCCTCTATATCATATTTTTTATTAATACATATAATATTATAATATATTTATTTAAAATTGCAAGGAGGATATTATGCAAAATTATCGAGAAAAAAAAATTAATAGAATTCAACAAAAAAAAGATTGTGCCATTAAATCCCTCAAAGAAGTGGAGTTTTTTTTACACAATCTAAATACAGTATGTAAATCTTTTAAAATATATAAAATTTTAAAATAATTATTCTTTTTTAAATGTATTTTTAAAATTTATTTCTTCATCATAAAAAGCTTTATTATCCTCTCCATTTATTAATATTTTTACATTATTTACTTCATTTAATTCAGTTACAGTATATACTATAGATTTAATAATTAGTTCTTCTTTAATTTTTCCAACAATTTCCTCACCAATAAATTCTTCTGAAAAATCCAAAATTAATGTGTCTCCTGAAATTATAATATTATTTATTTTTGTATTTTCTGGAATTAATTTAATTAAATTATTATTTTTAGGTCCTTCAATTAATAACTTAATTAATTCTTCATAAATATTATTTATTAATTTTTTTGAATCTATTTTTCTAGTTTCTGAAATAATATTATTATTTTCATTATTTCCAAAATATAAAGTAATAATTGTATTCCTTAACTGCTCATTTGTAATTTCTTCTTCGGGAATATATTGATTAATTTTTATTTTATTTTTTTTATAAATATTTATTCCAAATAAAATAATTATTAAAATTAAAAAAATAATAATTAAATACATAATTAATTTTTTGTTTTTCAAAAAATCACCTTCCTACTTATTAAATTTATAATATATTTTCTGCTTAATAAATATGCTAAAAAAAATTTTTTATTCATTTGCTTTTTTATTTTTCAATCTTGTCTTTTTTACAATGTTTTTTTGTTTTATTTTTTCTATTTACATTCGGTATTTACTCTTTTAAATTTATCATTTTTATTATTATTAAAAATTCAACTAACCAAATAAAACAATATTATTCGCAAAACAATTTTATGTAAACCATTGTTAAAGTTAATAATTTAATGTGTTAAAACTCTTCTTTTCTTATTTCCTATTGGATTTATATGATTTTTTTGTTTTGTATCTTATATATCTTCTTTAAATTTTTTTACATATTCTTTTACATTTTATATTTTTTATAAACCCTTTTTCTATTTTTAAATTTATTTTTTTAATTGTTTTGTCATGTAGCCAATATAGTTTTAATCTTTTGCTTTTGTATAAATTTTTTTGTTTTCATTTTTTATTTTAATATAAAAACTATTTTTTGTTGTACAACGATTCATTTTTTACTATTTTTATTTTATCTATTTATTTAATAATTAATTATTTA
>DCHW01000056.1 GCA_002314935.1 Clostridiales bacterium UBA1742
CGATTAAAATCGCCCCTACGATTTTATTATGGTTTATAATTATAAATGAACATCATGTTTTATTTCCTGAATTTCCTAAATTTTGACAGGTTCGTTTGCCTACAAATGTAAATTTTTTCACTCCCCATTTATATTACAAATAAAAAACAGCATGTTTACATATTTTTTATATATACAAAAAATACATAAATATAGTGTTTACATTTATTCTTTTTTATGTTTATTAAATTGTATTGTGTTGTGTGTTACAGTCTCAAGGGTTACATGTGTCATTAAAATTCAACTTCTTTCTTCTTTTGTTTTGGTGACCCGTACGGGAATCGAACCCATCACTCAGCCTTGAGAGGGCTGCGTCTTAGCCGCTTGACCAACGGGCCATATCATAGCAAATATATTTATACCATTAATTACTATGTTTTGTCAATATAAAATTATTGTGAAAGCAACTTAAGTTTATATCTTTCACAATAATTTTACTTACAAATATAATTTTTAATTAAAAAATGTATTAAATTCTTCTGCTGAAATTATTTCTTTTTCTAATAGTCTTGTTGCAACACTATGCAATATATCCATATTACCTATAATAATTTCTTGTGCATGTTTATATGCTTTATCAATTAAATTTTTAACTTCTGCTCCAATAACATCATCAATATTTTCACCTAATATCCTATTTTCATATGGCTCCTTAGAAGTTAAACATATTGGTCCTATTTTATCACTCATTCCATAAACAGTTACCATATCTCTAGCAATTTCTGTTGCAACTTCAATATCATTACTTGCACCTGTTGAAATATCATTTAGTGCAATTTTTTCTGCTGCTCTTCCACCAAGTAATGCAATTAATTTTTCTTCCATTTCAGTTTTTGAAATATAATATTTATCCTCGTTAGTTTTATACATTGTATATCCACCAGCTAATCCCCTTGGTATTATTGATACTTCTTTAACTTCCATTTGTGTAGGCAAAAATTTACTAACAATTGCATGTCCAGCTTCATGATATGCAGTTAATCTTTTATCTTTGTCAGATATTACTCTACTATGTTTTTCCAATCCAACAGTTACTTTTTTTACAGCATCTTCTAAATCATTCATTCTAATTTCTTTATGTCTTTTTATTGTTGCAATTATTGCTGCTTCATTTAAAACATTAGCAAGTTCAGCTCCTGTAAATCCTGCTGTATCATTTGCAATATCTTTTAAATTTATATCATTTGCAAATTTTTTATTTGCACCATGTATTTTTAAAATTTCTTCTCTTCCTTTAGCATCTGGAGTTGCTACAGTTATTTGTCTATCAAATCTACCAGGTCTTAAAAGGGCTTTATCTAACATTTCTGGTCTATTAGTTGCTGCTAAAACAATTACTGTTTCATTTGATTCAAATCCATCCATTTCAACTAATAATTGATTTAAAGTTTGGTTGTTTTCACTTTCTGCACCAGTTGCATTAGTTCTTCTTGAACCTATTGCATCTATTTCATCTATAAAAATTATACAAGGTGATATTTTTTTGGCTTTTTCAAATAATTTCCTAACTCTTGAAGCTCCAAGACCTGCAAACATTTCTATAAATTCAGAACCACTCATTGATATAAATGGTACTCCAGCTTCACCAGCTATTGCTTTTGCAATTAAAGTTTTTCCTGTACCTGGTTTACCACAAAGTAAAATTCCCTTTGGAATTTTTGCTCCCATTTCTTGAAATTTTTTAGGTTGTTTTAAGAAATCGACAATTTCTATTAATTCATTTTTTTCTTCATCCAGTCCCGCAACATCTTTAAAGGTTACATTTGTATCTTTATTACTTTCTGCATCATATACCTTTCCTTTTTCTCCTAATCCCTGCATTTTAAATATTAATATAAACAATACTACTATCATTAATGTTGGTAAAAAAGAAAGAAGCATCTCAGATATTTTTAATATTACATTTTCAGGATTTTGAATTAGCTCAATTTCATTTCCATTTTTCACTTCATCTTGCACTAATTCAATAAATGCTTGTGTATTTGGAACAATTACTTCTTTTTCAGTATCTTCATCTTTTAATTTTACTTTAACAGATGTGCTTCCAACTGTCATTTCAATTTTTTCTACAGATTTATTATTTATTGACTTTATTAACTCTGTATAAGCTAAATCAAGATTTTCTTTTTCTTCTCCTTTATTCATCATTGTAATTCCAAAAATCACAGCAGCACAAATTAAAACAACTATTGTAAATATAATATAATAAATTTTATCACTTTTTTTATTTGGTTTTTTATTTTCCATTATTTATCTCCTTTATTTTCCTTTAGTTTTCTGCAGTAGTAGTATCATTGTCTTTAGGTAACTTATCATGCAATTCATTTTCTTTTTTTTCAGAATTTGTGTCATCTTTATTATCAGTTTCTTTTTCGCCATCTTCTTTATCTTGATTTGAAGTTTCCTGATTAACTTTTTTTTGCTCATTCATTATCTTGGCTAATTCAATTTGCTGCTTTAATAAATCAGATTTAATCATAAGCATTGCTGTAATTAAATAAATATATGCAACTCCATTATATGCAATATCAAAATATTTAATTGTAAATCCTGTAATTACATTTACAATTAAATAAAGTGCATATAAAATTATAGATAATGTTAAAGAATACACTGATAAATTAAATATAACTTTATATTTAAATCTAACATTTATTAATCTGCTTACTAACCAACCAATAATAGAAATTAAAAATATATCATACAAAATTGATATTCCATAAGTAAAATAAAAATATATATAACTTACTATAAATACAATTACATACAACCACTTATTATTCAATAACTGTATAATTCCATCCTTTGTTAAATCCAAAATTTGAATTTTATTATTTAATTCTAAATAACTCACAGATGTTTCTGTTCCTTCAAAATTTTTTATTGCAACTTTATTTTTTAAAAATGCTATAACAGTTTGTGAACCAGTGTTTTCTATTTCACTTAAATTTTCCTTTTCACTATCAATAATAAAACTTACATATCCCATTGCATCACTTTTAATAAATTGTTTATTTTCACCTTCTATTACAAGACTACTATCCTCAAATTTAAAATCTGGTAATTCGTTGCTTACTATATTTTTAACTTTTCCTATAACTTGAATAAAATATACTAAAACCATAATTGTTATTATTACAGTAACTAATAACAACATTTTTAGAAAATATTTTATTGCATCTCTTGTTTTTTCTTCTGCAAATAATTGATATTTATCAAAATTACAAATTGCTCTTTTGGCTTTTATAAAAAATGGTACTTTTTTATTTTTTTCCATTACTTGTATATCCTCCTTATTTTACTATCTACATAAAATGGATTAACATTTAAATAAACAGTATCATTTAATTTTACATTACTATTTGTAACATCAATTGCCATATGATACATTCCAAGCTTTCCTATAATATTGTATTTTTTATCATCTATTTTTACATTTAAAGTTTGTTTTTTAAACAAACTAATTCCATCATTTTTTAAACTTCTAAGCTTGTCCTGAAATCTAAATGTATCTTGTTGTCTATTTAAATTATATCCTTGAATATATCCAAACTGTACAAAAGCAATTTTGGTTTCTTTTTTTGTTTTATAACTATTTAAATACCCAATATTAAATTTTTTTGGAACAGTTTTTATTTCAGTTACATTTGACTCTATAACTCCAATTTTTTTAAGGCCAACTTCATTTATATTAATACGCCCTAAAAAAGCAGAGCCTATTCTTGCAGCATTTAATCTCATGTTAGGATAATTTAAAAAAGCTGATGAATTACATATGTGAATCAAATTAAAATTAATATTACATTTTTTTAATTCATTTACAACTTTATCAAACCTTTGAAATTGTATTTTAGTCCATTTATTTTCTTTTGTATATGATTCTGAAAAATGAGAATATATACCTTCTATCAAAATATTTTTGTCTTTATTTAAATCTTCAATTATATTTTTTAATTCGTTAAATTCATTATAAATAAATCCATATCTTCCAAATCCTGTATCAATTTTAATATGAACCTTTATTGTTTTATTGAATTCCTGTGATAATTCTTTTAAAATTTTTGCATCTTCTTTAGAACCAATTGTTAGCGTTATATCATTTTTAATTAAACAATTCATCTCATCTTTGATACTTGTAGATGATAACATTAAAATTTCAGAAGAAATACTTTCTTTTCTTAATTCTTCAGCTTCCTCTAATGTTGCTACTGCTAAAATATTTATTCCATTATCAATTAAAAATTTAGAAAATTCTACAAGCCCGTAGACCATATCCATTTCCTTTAACAACGCCAATAATTTTATAGGTATTTTCATTTTTAGAGCTTGAATATGCAATTTCTTTTATTTTATTTATATTATGTCTAAGATCTTCTTTATTTATTAATAATGCTTTCATTTTCTCCCCTTTAATTTCATTAAAATTCCTCTTGAATTTTTATATAACTTTTCTGATATTTTATACATTTTGTACCATAATGGTTTAAATGGAATATATATCTCTCCAATAAATTCTGTAAATTCTGCATTAAATCCTTTTTTAAATCTGTACAATCCATATTGTGGATGATTTTCATCAACCACCCCAGAAACACCTCTAAAATCATACATTTCTTTTTTTTGTTTTATTGCATATTTTATACCTTCCCATTGTAATGCATAATTTGGCATTAAATTTCTGTGTTCATTACTACTAGCACCATATAAATACCATACCTTATTTCCATAATCAATATTCAAAATACCAGAAATAGGTTTGTCCTCATAATATGCCATTAATATTTTCATATGTTCATCGCCAAGTTTATCATACATTTTTTGAAAATATTCTAATGGTCTTATTATAAAATTGTCTCTTTTACCAGTTACTTGCATAATTTTATAAAAATCTTTTAAATCTTCTCTATTACCTTCTTTAATTGTAACCCCTTTTTTCTCACCAAGTCTTACATTATATCTTGTTTTAGAATGAAAATTAGAAAAAATTTCATCCTCTGTTTTATTTTTTATATCTAATCTAAATACATATCTAGGATTAATTTCCTCAGAAAAATTTTTGGCATCATCTTTTATTTTATATCCTAGCTTAGAAACTATATTTCTAAACTCTTTATCATCACTTTTTATATCAGGCTCTATTTTTAAAACAAATGCTTTATATTTTTTCGCAAGTTCATTTAAACTTTTAGTTAATTCTTTTAAAACTTTTTCATCATGTATATCACAAACAGGTCCTCTAGGAGAATACATAAGATTCCCAAAAAGAGGTATTTTTCTAATTAATACCATTAATGAAGCAATTATATTTTTATTTTCATCTTCTACAATAATTGTTTCACTTTTCCAAGCTGGTTCTTTAACTTTTGCCCATTCCATTGATTGTTGAAAATTACATCTATCATGATTAATTAAAAATGCTTTATATTTTTCTATATTATCCTTATCTAATAATTTCATTTTTTCTCCTTTGAAAATTATAGTTTAATATTTAATTCTGTCCCTTTTGATTCATATTTAGTATACTTTACACCTGACATATCAAACATTTTCTTAGATACTTTTACAGAATCTGTATCTGCATATTTATCACACATATATATTATTTCTTTTATTCCACATTGTATAATTGCTTTTGCACACTCATTACAAGGAAATAACGATACATAAATTTTACTTTCTTTTAATGTTGTACCAGTATAATTCAATATAGCATTTAATTCAGCATGACATACATATGGATATTTTGTATCTATAAATTCTCCTTCTCTTTCCCAAGAAATTTCATTATCAGAACATCCTATTGGAAATCCATTATATCCTATTGATAATATTTTATTATCAGAACTTACTATACATGCTCCAACTTGAGAATTTGGATCTTTACTTCTTTCTGCAGATAATAAAGCTACTCCCATAAAATATTCATCCCAGTTAATATATTTTTCTCTTTTTGGCATAATTATACTCCTTATATTTTTTCTATTGTTGTACCTTCTTTAGAATCTTTAACCAAATATCCTTTTTCTTTTAATTTATCTCTTAATTCATCTGAAAGTGCCCAATTTTTATTTTGTCTTGCAAAATTTCTTTCTTCTAATAATATTTTTATTTCTTCTGGTATTTCAATTTTTTCAACAATTTTATCAATATCTATTCCTAAAATTTTATCAAAATCAATCAAAAGCTCTGCGATTTTTTTTGATTTAATTGGATTTTTTATAACTTCCCATACAACACTCATAGCAACAGGTATATTTAAATCATCATTTATTGCTGTTAAAAATTTATTTTTATATTCTTCAATTTTTTTATCATCTATTTCTTCAGTTCCATTAGCATGTTTTTGATAACCCTCTCTTAATCTGTTAAGACCATTTTGACTATTTTCCAATGCTTCCCATGTAAAATTTAATTTATTTCTATAGTGAGATGTAAAACATAACATTTTATATGCTAATGCTTCATATCCCCTGTCTATTAAATCTTGAACTAGGTATGTATTTCCTAAACTTTTTGACATTTTTCCACCGTTAATTAATAAAAATTCACAGTGCATCCAAAATTTAGCAGGAATTTTTCCATTAGCACCTTTACTTTGAGCAATTTCATTTTCATGATGTGTTGGTACTAAATCAATTCCACCAGTATGTATATCAAACTGCTCTCCCAAATATTTATTACTCATTGTTGAACATTCAATATGCCATCCTGGATAACATAATCCCCATGGGCTTTCCCATTTCATCAAATGTTCTTTTGGAGCTTTTATCCATAAAGCAAAATCATATGGGTTTCTTTTTTCTTCATCTATTTCAACCCTTGCTCCTGCTTTTTGATTTCTTAAATCAATTCCGGATAAAATTCCATATGTATCTAATTTAGAAACATCAAAATAAATTGCAGTAGATGTTTCATATGCATAGCCATTATTTAAAAGTTTTTGCACAAATTCTTGCATTTCTTGTATATGATCAGTTGCTTTACATATTATTTCAGGCCTATCTATATTTAATTTATCAAAATCATCTAAAAATTTTTTAGTATAATAAGCCGCAATTTCTAATGGAGATTTTTTTTCTTCTTTTGCTGCTTTTACCATTTTGTCTTCACCTTCATCTCCATCTGATACTAAATGTCCAACATCAGTTATATTCATTGCATGTTTCAAATTATATCCATTATATTTTAAAGTTCTTCTTAATGTATCCATAAAAATATATGATTTCATATTTCCAATTGTTGCATCTTTATATACTGTTGGGCCACAAGAATATATCCTTACCGTATTATTTTCTAACGGTAAGAACTTTTCCTTTGTTTTTGTTAATGTATTATAAAAATATATATCCAAAATTATCCTCCTTTACAATTGATCTTTTTATTCAATTGTAGTATTGGTATTACTTGTTTCGTTATTATTTATTGTATTTGTATCTGTTGTATTTGTAGTATTTGTCGTGGTATTTGTTGTAGTATTAGTATTACTTCCACCTTCATCTTTTACATTTACTGTTCTTGTAATACTTAATGAATTTCCACTTGAATCTGAAACTGTATATGTTACAGTATATGTTCCAATTGCAGATGTATTAACATTATTCGTAGTTACTATTTTACCTGTTAAATCTCCATCTTTATTATCCCATGCTGTTGCTCCAGCATCAACATAAACAGAATTTAAATATACTGTTATATTATTACTTCCATTTAATTTTAATTCAGGGTTAATTGTATCAGCACCTTCATTATGTGTTGTACAGGTATCTTTGATTGTAAGCATATATTCGGCATCTTTAGCACTTTGCCATACAGTCTCTGTTTCCCAATTAGGTCTTGTAATAAATACCTTTGATGTTTTATTTGGACAGTATTCATTCGCAAGTAATCCAGTATCATCACAAATATCAACTTTTACGTGGCAGGTACAATTTTCTGCTGGAGCTGTTCCCGCAACAAAATATTCTGTATATGTCATATCTCCTCTAGGATCTAATTTACATTCTTCTGTTGCAAGTTTTCCAGAGCATTTACAAATAGTTGCAGTAACTACACCATCTGGCTTTGTAAAATATTTGCTTTCTAATCCTGAATGAATTGATTTCATTACTGAAGCCCATATTACTCCTGCAGGATTTCTAGACCATCCAGTTATAGTACAATTGTAATCATATCCATACCATGCAGCCGCTGAATAATATGGAGTAAATCCACATAACCATCTATCAAAATCGTCATTTGTTGTTCCTGTTTTTGCTGCAACGCTCATTCCTGAAATTGAACAATTTGTTGCTGTTCCAGATTTTACAGGTTGAGTTAATATATTTGAAACCACATAAGCTGCAGCTTTTGACATAACAGTTCTTCTTTCCTGCTTTGTTTCTTTAATAACATTTCCGTTTGAATCTGTAACTTTTGTATAAAATGTTGGTTCAATATATTCTCCACCATTTGCAATAGTTTCATATGCTGCAGCCATTTTTAATGGAGATGTACCAAGAGTTAATCCTCCTAAAGCAATACTTATATTATTATCCGCATCTGTTAAATTGTCTATTCCTAAATTTTTCAAAAATTCTATAGATTTATCTGCACCCAAATCTAGCATTCCTTTTAACATTGGAATGTTTTGTGAACTTTCTATAGCATATCTTACAGTAATTAATCCTCTATAATAATTATAGTTTTTAAATCTTGTTCCACCATAACTAAATGGAACATCATCATATACAGTTCCTGCTGTCATAATACCTTTCTCTATTCCAGGTGCCACCACAGCTAAAGGTTTCATAGATGATCCGGTTTGCTTAGTAATTTGAGTTCCTCTATTCAAGCCAAATGAAGTTGTTTTCTTTCCTAATCCACCTAATACACCTACAACATATCCTGTACTATTATCAATTACTACCATTCCAGCTTGAGCATTTTGACCATCTGAAGAATTTACTTGATATACATCTTTTTCAGCTTCAGCTTGCATAGTATTTTGGATAGCTGTATTTTGTGTTGTATAAATCACGTATCCACTATTAAATAAATGTAATTTTGCAACTTCATACGTCCATTCGTTCTCTTCCATCATTTCATTAATTATTTGATTTAAAGCAGCTTCTGTATGGTATGAATAAATTGACTCAGCAGCATAACCTTTATTAAAATTCAATCCAGCATCGACATCAGCAATTGCCTGATTATATTCTTCTTCTGAATTTATTTTCCCTAATTCTTTCATTTTGTTAAGAACAGTTTTAGTTCTTGTTTTTATTAATTCTAAATGATCAGCTTTTTTGACTTCATCTTCAACAAAAGGATTATATGTATTTGGAGTATTATTTATTCCTGCCAAATAAGCACATTCTGCTAAAGACAAATCACTCGCACTTTTTGAAAAATAATAATTTGATGCTACTTCTACTCCGTATGCATTTCCTCCCATAAATATCAAATTTAAATATAACTCTAATATTTGATCTTTTGATAGTTCTTTTTCAATATAATATGCTCTTGCCATTTCAGTAACTTTTCTTTTCCAAGTTCTATCTTTTTCAGAAGTTAAATTCTTTACTAATTGTTGTGTGATTGTACTTCCTCCAAAAGATGAAGAACCTCTATGTAAAACATAAGTTACAGTTGCTGCTGCAGTTCTTTTTAAGTCAACTCCTTCATGTTCATAAAATCTTTCATCTTCAATACACACAAATGCTACTGGTAAATACTCTGCCATATTTTCAAGTTTAATACTTTCTCTGTTTTCTTCTCCACTCAATACTGCAATAGTATTCCCATCAATATCTTTTACCTCTGAATTTTCATATTTTATTGCAAGATCAGATATTCCAAGTTTTGCATCTTGAGCTATACCAAATAAAATTCCAAAACCAATTCCAGCTAATATTAAAATAATTGCTAAAATAATTATAACTGCCATTTTAATTTTTTTAGCTTTTTTTGGATTTTTATTCTTTTTACTTTTTTTTGTTTTTTTATTATCAATTTTAAAAACTTGTGTTTTATCCATTTCACTATTTAAGTGATTACTTTCTGGTTTGTTTTGATTTTCATTAGTCATTTTATGACCCCCTCAATTTAAACTATAAAATATTATATTACAAATACAACTAAATTTCAAACTTATTTAAAAATATCATCTATATTTGTAATAATTTTTGCACCTTGTTTAATCAAATTATTGGTTCCTTTAGAATTTAAGCTTGTTATATTTCCGGGAACAACATAAACATCTTTTCCTTGTTCCAATGCAAAATCTACAGTAATTAATGTACCGCTTCTTTCTTTAGCTTCTATAACAACTACTCCATTAGAAATACCACTTATTATTCTATTTCTTGCAGGAAAATTTTTCGATATAGGTTTTGTTCCTATTACATACTCAGATATGATAGCTCCACCATTACTAATAATGCTTTCAAATAAATGTTTATTTTCTTTTGGATAAACCATATCAAGACCACATCCAACAACAGCTATTGTTTTAGATTTAGTATTTAAGCAACCTATATGTGCACATGAATCAATTCCTTTTGCAAGTCCACTTATTACATTAATATTTGATATTCCCAAATTATATGAAATTTTTTTGGCAACATATTCTCCATAACTTGAACATTCTCTGCATCCAACTATAGCAAGTCCATAATTGTTTAAAATATTTTTATTACCTTTCACATATAACATAATAGGTTTATCATAAATTTCTTTTAATTTTTGTGGATATTCATCATCAAAAATAGTAACGCATTCAATATTATTATCAAGCATATATTTTTGATATTTTTCCAAGTTGTTTCTATACTTATTATTAATTATTTTGTCTGCAATTTTTTCTTCAATTCCATTGCTTATAAGAGAAAACTTATCCATTTCCCATAAAACCTTGGGATTGTTAATTTTTTCAACTAGTTTTAATTTTTGTATAGGAAGCAACTCTTCTATTCTTGAAAGCCAAATCCAATATTTTATATTATCCATATAAAAACCCCTTTATAATGAAATGCCCCCATATATTTTTTATTTACTTTGTTTTGCAGCTTTAACAACATTATTCATTAACATTGCAATTGTCATAGGACCAATTCCTCCTGGAACTGGAGTTATATATGATGCAACTTTTGATACATTTTCAAAATCAACATCTCCACAAATTTTTTTTGTTTCTATATTTCTATTAATCCCCACATCTATTATCACTGCATCATCTTTTACCATATCTTTTGTAATAAAATTTGCTTTTCCAATTGCAACAACTAAAACATCTGCCTTTTTTGTTATTTCATTTAAATTTTGTGTTTTTGAATGACAAACTGTAACAGTTGCATTTTTATTTAAAAGGCATTGAATCATTGGTTTTCCTACGATATTACTTCTTCCTATTATTACAGCATTTTTTCCTTCTAATTCAATATTATTAAGCTCTAATATTTTTAATATACCAAGTGGCGTACAAGATACAAATGTATCTTGACCTAAAACCAATTTTCCAACATTAAGTGGGTTAAATCCATCCACATCCTTATTTGGAGATATTTTTCTAAAAGCTTCGTTTATATCTAATTTTTTAGGAATTGGACTTTGTAGAAGTATTCCATGAACTGTATTATCATTGTTCAATTTATCTATTAAATTTAAAAGTTCTTCCATTGTTGTTTCCTCGTTTAGCAAATACTCTTCATATTCTATTCCTAAATCATTACATGCTATACTTTTATTTTTTACATATATTTTTGAACTTGAATCATCTCCAACCATTATTACTGCTAATTTTGGATTTATTCCTTTTTCTTTTAATTCATTAACATCATTTTTTAAATTATTCTTTACTATTGAAGCTGCTACTTTTCCATCTAAAATTTTTGCCATAATAATACTCCTTTTTGTATTTTATATATTAACTATTTTATATCAATATATATAGTTTTACAATAATTAATTACCATTTTATTTTATTAATTCAAAATTAATTAACTTAATTTTATTAGATATAAAATTTATGTCAGTTGATATAGGATTTCCTAAATCTGTAGACAAATACTTTTTATTATCATCTGCAAAAATCGTAACTACAGGTTTATCTGTATTTTCTTGTGCCAATACACTTCCTATAAAATTTGCTCCTGAAGAAATTCCTACTCCAAGTCCTAAATCTTCTGCTAAATGTTTTGACATATTTACAGCATCATCATCATTTATTAAAATTACATCATCAAAAAAATTTCTATCTATAAGTTCAGGAATAAAATCATCTCCTATTCCTTCAATTTTATGTTGTGATATTATTTTTCCTTTTGATATTAATGGCATTTTTTCAGGTTCAATTGCAACAATTTTTAAGTCAGAATATTTTTCTTTAAGTCCTTTACCTGTACCCATTATAGTTCCCCCTGTTCCAATTCCAGAAATAAATGCATATGGTTTCTCTGGAATTTTATTTTTTATTTCATTAGATGTAATTTCATAATGAGCTTTAAAATTATATTTATTTGAGAACTGATTTGTCCAAAGTCCATTAACTTCTAATGCTTTTTCTTTTGCCATTTCTAAACATTTTTTAAATCCTCCATCCTCTTTTGATACTAATTTTATTTTAGCACCAAATTTTTTCATAAGCGTAATTCTTTCCTTACTTGCCCAATCAGGCATAAAAATATATACTTCATGATTATAATATTTTCCTATTGCCGCTAATGATATCCCTGTATTTCCACTTGTTACTTCTATAATAGGCATATTTTCTTTTAATTCTCCTTTTTCTTTTGCCTCTTTAATCATATAATAAGCCACTCTATCCTTTATACTACCTGTCAAGCTGTAATATTCTAAACTTGCATATATGTTCTTTTTCTGTCCTTTGTATTCATAATTTATTTTAACCATTGGTATTTCAGTTACTAATTCCATTTTTTTCATAAAATCATTCCTTTCAAATTTTTTTACTAGTTTTTATTCAAACAAAAAAACTATATGTACATACACTACATATAGTTTTATATCTAATAATAATATAATCTATATTGTAGGTATGTAAACAAGTACCTTTACCTACAATATAGTAAAAGTACTTAACACCTACAACAATTAATTATTATATTATTTATCATAATTTTATCTCCCTTTTATTTGTTCTATATTTATTAGTATATTCTTACAAGGCTTTTTTGGTCAACTAATTTTAATTGAATTTTATTTCAAAAACTAGTATAATTAAGTTCTGAAAGGATATTAAAAATGATTTTAAAATATATTGTAGATAAAAATTCAAAATATTTAACTTTAAAAGAAATTTTAAGAAGCGAATTTCATATGTCTAAAAATTTAATAATAAAACTAAAACAAAACAGCTTAATTAAATTAAATAATCAATCAACTTTTCTTGATAAAAGAATACAAATTAACGATGTTATAACTTGTAATCTTGATTTTAAAGAAGAATCAGAAAATATTGTTCCCAAAAATATTCCATTAAATATTCTTTATGAAGATAACGCTTTTTTAATTATAAATAAGGAACCAGGAATTCCTGTTCATCCTTCCATATTACATTATGAAACTAGCTTATCTAATGGAGTAAAATATTATTTTAATAAAATAGGACTTCACAAGAAAATAAGACCTGTTAATAGACTTGATAAAGATACATCTGGAATTGTTATATTTGCCAAAAATGAATATATACAAGAATGTTTAATAAAACAAATGCAAAATAAAGTATTTGAAAAAAAATATCTTGCACTTTTATGTGGAAATTTAGAAATTAAAAACGGAACTGTCAACCAACCTATTTCTAGAAAAAAAGGCAGCATTATAGAACGTTGTATAGACAATTTAGGAGCACCTTCTATTACAAATTTTAAATTAATAAAAAACTATAACAACTTTTGTTTAGTTGAATTTCATCTTGAAACAGGTAGAACTCATCAAATTAGAGTTCATTCTCAATATATAGGACATCCCATTTTAGGAGACAGTTTATATGGTAAAGCATCAAATTTAATATCAAGACAAGCTTTGCATTGTTGTAATTTAAGTTTTATACATCCTATTTCTAATAAAAGGCTCAGCATTATTGCTCCAATACCAAATGATATGAAAAGCTTAATATAAAAAGTCTCTCGAAATTAAACGAGAGACTTTATTTATATAACAAATTAAATTTCTGAAATATTTATATTACTCAAAAAACTTTTTATTATGTCTTCTGAAACTTCTGTTTCAGTTCCTTCAAAATCTATTCTAAAATAATTTTCTTTGTCCAATTCAAGCCATACATATACTTTATTTGTTTTTTCTTCCAAAAATACATATGATAATACCTGATATTTATATGTTTTTCCATTAATTTCTATTGTTTTTATATTTGATAATGTAACATCATCTTCATAATCTGTTTCAAACTCATAATCTTCCTGTATATATTTTTTTATTTCATCTTCAGTAGACCAATCGACATAAGTATTTGCTTCTATTGTTTCATTGTTCTTTTCTTTTTTATAATATTTATATGTATCAGAACTCCATGTTTCATCATATTCAAATCCATCTGGAACTATATAACTTACCTTGTACTCATAATTAGATACTTCATTTTTTTTAGTAGATTTTTCTGTAATATCACTAGTCGGATCAACCAAATTTGTTGAATTGTTTTTTGCCTTGTTAAGCAATTGTGTTGAAGCAATTTCAGATATTACATCTCCAATTAATGGAAGCTCCATTAGATTTTCTGTGATTTTTTGTGATTCTTTTTCAGTAATTTCATCAAATTTTACTGAATTTTTTATATTAATTTTATCTATTTCTTTACCATATTCGTCTTTATACTTCATTCCTAATTTTATTGTACCAAGATTCTCAGGAATATTTATTAATAAATTCATGCTTCCAGATTTTTCATCTTTTTTATCCGTTTCTTTGCTAAGCTTTATATTTCCTGTAATGCTCTCATTGTCAGGATTCACAATAGTAAATGAATATGTATTTTCTTCATCCTTTATTACTGACATTTTTACATCATTATTTTTATCTTTTTCATAAATTTCAAATGCACAACCTACAATTTCATTTGTAATTCCAGTTGTATAAATTGTAATTTCAAAATTTAATTCAATTTCTTTAGAATAATTATAATATTGTGAAACAAGACTTGTAGTTGCAGAAACCATATTTAAAATTTGAACTGGTGATTCATCAAAAAGTTTTATAAATTTTTTATTTTCACTTAAGTTTCTAGATACCTTGCTTATTACATTACACATTTCTTTAAAATTTAAACTTAAAACATTTTTATTAACATTCTTTTCTTTTCCATTTATTATAATTGTTTCTGTTTCTTGTGAAAATTTTCCAACTTCATTTAATACATTTTTTAATTCATTAGCAAGTATTTTTTTAGCTTTTGTTCCATTTTTTTCACTAATTTTTATTCCATTATTTAAATTTAAATAATTTCCAGTTATTTGATTAATATCAACTGTTTCATTATTCAATTGTATATATTTATCAAAAATTTCATTTAAAAATAAATATACATCTCCATTAGTATAAATTATTTGTGAATCAATTACATTTTCATTTTTATAATTTAATTCTAAATTTTCTATTGCTTGTTTTTGATTTAAATCTAACTGTAGTTCCATATTAAGGCAACAATCTTTTAATATATCAGATATTTGTTTAGCCTCTTTCTCATCAGATTCAATATCCATAGTTAATTCAATATTAGATTTAACAGTATCATAATCATTTATTTCTATTGATCCAAATATTTTATCAACAGCTTTGCTAAATGCTGCTTTTGGAGTATTAAAAACAACAAAATATAATACAGTAGCTACAATTAATAATGCTATAGTGACTGCTAAAGTAACTATAATCCCTATTTTTTTCTTTGACTTTTTTTCAAATTGATTTTCAAAATCCTCCATGATTCCCCAAAACCTCCCATAATTAATTTTTATAATCAAATTTTATCATAACATTATTTTTTGTCAAGAAATATTTTCTTGAATAATCTGAAACAAATCAATTATTGAATTCAAAAAAATTACATCATTTATTGAAGAAAAACTTTTTTCTATTATAAAAAAATCTGTTTTAATATATTAAAACAGATTTTTTATTTATTATATTTCCATAATTATTGGTAAAATCATTGGATCTCTTTTAGTTTTCTTAAACACATAGTCCTTTAATTCTTCTCGTATTACAGATTTTATAGTTGACCAATCAGTAATATGTTTTTCTTCCATCTTATAAATTTCATCTCTTATAACCTGTTTTATATTTTCCATAAGATTTTCAGATTCCCTTACATATACAAATCCTCTTGATATAACATCCGGTCCTGATACTACTCTTCCAATTGAAGAATCCATTGTTAGTACAACAATAATCAATCCATCTTGTGATAATTTTTGTCTATCTCTTAATACAATATTTCCTACATCACCAACACCTAATCCGTCAACCATAATTTTCCCAAAAGGAACCGTTCCAGTTAAACTTGCCTCATATTCATTTAATTCTAATACTCTACCATTAGTCATAATAAAAATATTATCCTTACTCATTCCTAAGCTTTGAGCCGTTTGACTATGAGCAATTAATTGCCTATATTCACCATGAACAGGTATAAAATATTTTGGTCTTATTAGTGACAACATTAATTTTTGTTCTTCTTGACAAGCATGACCTGAAACATGTATAGCTTCTAATGCATTATACACAACTTCAGCACCAATTTTCATTAATTCATCAATAACCTTTGATACAGCATTTTCATTTCCTGGAATTGGATTTGCAGAAATAATTACTAAATCATTTGGAGTTATTGAAACTTTTCTATGTTCTCCTGCAGCCATTCTAGTTAAAGCAGACATTGTTTCTCCTTGACTACCTGTTGTAATAATTGTTAAATTTTCATCTGGATAAGATTTAATCATATCTATATCAATGAAAACATTATCTGGAACTTTAATATATCCAAGTTTTCTAGCAGTTTCGATAGTGTTAATCATACTTCTTCCACATACAGCAATTTTTCTTTTATATTTAACTGCTGAATTTACTATTTGTTGAATTCTGTGTACATTTGAAGCAAATGTTGCAACAACAATTCTTTTAGTACAATTTATAAATAATTTATCTAAAACCTCTCCTACAGAGCTTTCAGACATTGTATATCCTTTTCTTTCTGCATTAGTGCTATCAGACATTAAAGCAAGAACTCCTTTATTTCCTAAAGCAGATAATCTTTTAAAATCAACAGTTTCTCCATCTATTGGAGTATAATCAATTTTAAAATCACCTGTATGAACCACCGTTCCAACTGGAGTATGAATAGCCAAAGAACATGCATCTGGAATACTATGTGTCATTCTAATAAATTCAACTTTCATACAACCCAATGTAATAGTTTGTCCAGGATTAACTGTTTTAAGCTTTGTACTTCTTAACAACTTATGCTCTTCCAACTTATGTTCTATTAAACCTACTGTAAGTTTAGTTGCATATATTGGAATATTAATTTGTTTTAACAAGTATGGTATACTCCCAATATGATCTTCATGGCCATGAGTAATTACTAAACCTCTTATTTTTTCTTTGTTTTTCTCTAAATATGTTATATCAGGTATTACTAAGTCAATCCCTAACATGTCATCTTCTGGAAATGCTAACCCACAATCAACTAATACAATATCGTTTTCATATTCAAATACAGTAATATTTTTACCTATTTCTAATAAACCACCAAGTGGTATTATTTTTAATTTTTCTTTTTTAAACTTTATTTCTTCAAGTTTATTTTCGCGTTTTTTTATTGAAGTTTTTCTTTTTTTATAATTAGTCTTTTTTACTTCTTCCTCTTTTTTTATAATTTCATCCATTTTTAATAAACCTCTCTCCTTTTTGTATATAATTAACATTTTTCTTTTGTAAGTTAAAATAATATCTTATTAAATTTACACGCAATAAAAACTAGTTTAAATTCAAATTAAACTAATAATTACATAAATTTCTATATAATATTTTCCGTTCATTTTTTATAAATAACATTAATTATATTTTCCGAATCATATATACTTAAACATGTTTAAGTACCAACTTTTTAAATTATACTACAAATTAGAGAAATTGTCAATTCCTTGCTCTTTCTATTGTAGTAAATTTATGATAATATCACCTTAGAACTACCTAAGCAAATATTTCACCTTGTAGGGGCGATTTTAATCGCCCGTCAATGATAAATACATCTAATAAAAATTTGTAATTAATGTTATA
>DCHW01000015.1 GCA_002314935.1 Clostridiales bacterium UBA1742
TCAAAGGATTTGTTGTTTATTTTTTCAATGTACTTTTTGTTCCCGTAAATCGAGAACGTTCATTATTATACTATTTGTTTTTTACATTGTCAATAGTTTTTTTAAATTTTTTTCAAAAAAAATTAGTAATTTATTCCTCATACTTTTTGCTAACTTTTTATGCCTAGAATATTACTAATTTTATTAATATATTATAATTTAAAAACTCTAATTATGTAATAAAATCTGCCTTCATATTTACTAGTCTATTTAGTACTTTTCTATGATAGCATTTTTGTTTTACTTTGTCAACATAATTTTTTATTTTTTTCAAACTTTTTTTCTAATTAAAATAATAGGGGTTAATTGTTTTCCTTGACCTGATGGATTATCTCTAATTAAATCTTTTAATTCTTCCTCTGTTAATCCAATATTATCCGAATGACCAAGTACTTCTTGCCCTAAGTCATTGGCATCTACAATCATACAATTTATGTCTAATTTTTCTTTAATTTCATTGCAAACCCCACTTGGATTTTCAGGTATTTTTATTCCAATATCTCCATATTCTTTCCACACATGATCATAAAACCCATCAAGTCCACTTACTTCTTGGCCTACTATTTTATAAAATACTCCTTTTTTACCGAATAGTTTGGTTACAGCACTCGCAAAGCTTGCCCAAATTACTCTAAATAATCCAACTGTATCTATTGCATATTGCATTTTTATTGTTTCTCCAACTCCAACACCTGTTTCTGGATGTGATGCAAACTTTGATAAAAATTTTGCCCAAAATCCTATTTTTATTTCTTCTCTTGTTACAACTCTGTTTTGACATAACGCAATTATTTTTTCACTACTTGATACTATATCTCCTTCTTGATATATCGGACTAACATATTCTTTAAAAATATCAATATAATTTTCACCCTGTTTAATAAATCTAGTTTTTATTGCATGTCTTAAATAAATATTGCCATTTACTTCAATTTCGACATTTTTACCTTCATTTGCATAAAAATCCATAATATTACCACCTTTATTTTATTTTTTTCATTATAATTCATAATTGTTTTTTTATCAATATTATTTTATAAAGTAAATTTTTTTTACTACTTGAATATACATTATTATACAGTAGATTTTTATGGAGGTTTTATTATGGCTGCCAAAGGATTGGATTTTAAACATAAAGAAGTAATTAATATTGTTGATGGAAAACGTTTAGGCTTTGTTCAAGATGTCACCGCAAATTTAGAAACAGGAGTAATAACATCCATAATTGTTCCTCGGAAGTGCTAAACTTTTAAATATGTTTTCTTCCAATAATGATATAGTTATTCCGTGGCAGAGTATTAAATGCATAGGAGATGATGTCATTTTAGTTGAACTTTCTTAATTATACAGTCTTTTTATTCTTTCAATTGCACTTTTTTCTAACCTCGAAACCTGTGCTTGTGATATTCCAATTTCTTCTGCAACTTCCATTTGAGTTCTGCCATCAAAAAATCTTTTGTTTATAATTGCTTTTTCTCTTTCATTTAACTTCTTCATTGCTTCACTTATAGTTATATTTTCAGCCCATCCTTCATCTGTATTTTTTACATCTTTTACTTGATCCATTATATATATACTTTCACTTCCTTCATTATACACCGGTTCTTGCAAAGATATTGGCATTTGAATAGCATCTAAGCTAATAACTATATCTTCTTTTTTTACCTTTAATATTTTTGCTATTTCTTCAATTGTCGGTTCCTTTCCTTTCTCTTTAGTGAGTTTATCTTTAACCAGCAAAGTTTTATATGCTAAATCTCTCATCGACCTACTAACTCTTATTGTATTATTATCTCTTAAATATCTTCTAATTTCTCCAATTATCATTGGTACACCATATGTGGAAAATTGAACATTTAAGTTAGGATTAAAATTATCAATCGCTTTAATTAACCCCACACATCCTATTTGAAATAAATCATCTGGATTTTCTCCGTCTGCCACTAAATCTTTGTACAACACTTAACACAAGTCTTAAATTTCCTTGTATAAACTTTTCTCTCGCCTCTTTATCTCCTTCTTTTATTTTATTTAATAGTCCTTCTTTTTCTTCATTTGATAGTATAGGAAGTTTGCTAGTATCAATTCCAGCAATTTCTACCTTATTTATCATCTGAATTTTATACCTCCAAAACAATTTGTTATTCCCAATCTAAAACTCTTATTTATTAATTCATTTTTTAAAAAGGAAATAATGTTATTACTATTATTTCCTCTTTTGCTATTTTTATACTTTATTTAACACATATTTGTTCTTTTATTGATTCATATTTTGCTTCTCCTATTCCAGATACATTTTTTATTTCATCTATAGAATTAAATCTACCATTTTCTTCTCTATATTTAATTATTTTTAAAGCAGTAGATGGTCCAATTCCTGTTACAGTTTCCAATTCTGTTTGAGTCGCTGTATTAATATTTACCAATTCAGTTTTCCCATATACAGTAGTATTGTTTTCTATTATATTATTGGCTTCTTCTCCCAGCTTTGGAATATAAATTTTTTGTCCATCCTGTAATTCATAAGCTAAATTTACATTTGAAATATCCGCATTTTCTGTAAGCCCTCCCGCTTCTTCAATTGCATCTATTACTCTTGCTCCGCTTTCTACTGTAATTACCCCTTCTTCTTCTACCTCTCCAGCTATATGTAACATTATAGTTTCTGCTTCTTTTTCATCTATTTTTTCCATTTCAGCAAATGTATTTTCTTCACTTTCTTCTATTATATATGAATATTTATTATTACTTTTTTGTATAATATAAATACCTATTAAAATAATTATTGTACTGCAAATTATTACTATTATAATTTTTTGTTTTGTATTTAAAAATTCCATAAAAACCTCCTAATAAAATATTGTTTTTTATTGTAATTTAATATATTATATTGTTGAAAAATAAATATATGGATGTGATAAAATTGAATTATAAATGTTTAAAAAATTTTTTTATTTTCTTATTATTGTTTTTGCTTTTATTACCTTCTATTGTATTAGCCTCAGATGATACTACCACCAATTTCTCTATTGAATCTCCTGCTGGTATTTTAATAGAATCCAAAACTGGAAAAGTATTGTTTGAAAAAAATTCTAACGAAAAAATGTATCCAGCAAGTTTAACTAAAGTATTAACTGCAATAATTATTTTAGAAAATTGCGATTTAAATGAAATAGCAACAGTTAGTTATGATGCTGTTATGAGTGTATCTTCAGGCTATGTAACTGCCAATTTACAAGTTGGAGAAGAATTAACTGTCGAGCAATTATTAAATGTCATGCTGATTGGTTCTTCTAATGATTCTGCCAATGTTCTTGCAGAACACGTTTCAGGTTCTATAGAGGATTTTGCAATTTTAATGAATAATAAAGCTAAAGAAATTGGTTGTACAAACAGTAATTTTTTAAATCCAAGTGGTGCTCATGAAGAAAATCATTATTCTACTGCTGGCGATTTAGCTTTAATTACCAAATATGCAATGGAAAACGATACCTTTAGAGAAATAGTAAAAAAGACTTCTTATAAACTACCAGCAACTAATAAATATCCGAATGAAGATAGACTTTTTACAACAACAAATGAATTAATAATTGTAAATAACAATAATAGAGCTGATAACTATTATTATCAATATGCTATTGGTGTAAAAACTGGTTTTACAACTCCTGCTATGAATTGTTTAATTGCTGCTTCAAGTAAAGATAACTTAGAACTTATTACTGTAATTTTAGGGGCTGTTCAAAATAATGATGGTCTTAGTAATAAATATTTAGAAACAATAAAAATGTTTAAATATGGATATTCAAATTATGCAATAAAAAAAGTAGTTAATAGTGGAGATATTTTACAATCAATTAACGTTGCACATGCTACAAAAAACACAAAAAAATTAGATATTGTTGCAGAAAGTGATGTTTCCGCTTTAGTAAAAATAGAAAATATAAATGATCAACTTTTGTCAACTGTAACTTTAAATGATGAAATTAAAGCTCCTATAAAAAAAGGAGATATAGTTGGTAAAGTATCATACTCTGTTGAAGGAATTACTTATGAAACAAATTTACTTGCCAATAGTGATGTAAAAAAATCTAAAAGTATACTTCATATATTTGAAATTTTCGTTGTCTTATTAATACTTTATTTACTATCAGTATATAGAAAAAAAATGAAAAAAAATAGAAGAATTAAAGTTTCTTACTTTAAATCATAATTTACAAACTAGAATTAATTTAACTTTAATAGTATATAAACAAAAAGGGGACTATTTTCATAGCCCCCTTTTTTTGTTTAATTATTTGCTGATGTTTCATTTACAGTTTCGTCTGTTAACTCCTTTTCAGGTGTACCTAAAAATAATTCATTAACAATTTCCTCTGTTTCATCTTCTTCGTATAAGAAGAACCATAATCCATTTAAAACTTTTGATTCTCCTGGTAATTGTTCAGCTTTTATTGTTTCTGTGTCTAAATTAGTTACATATGGCAAATAATCCTTTAATGTATCTAAATCCATATTTGTTTTTAAATATTTTTTTGCAATTTCGATTATATTTCCTATTTCTTTTATATTTTTAAATTGTAATGTTTGTTTTAAAACTGTTGTAATAAGTGCTCTTTGTGTTCTCATTCTTCCATAGTCTTCCATTCCATACTCATATGAATACGTAGATCCATCATTATTATGTCTAAATCTAACAACTTGTTCAACTTGTTCTCCAGTTAAATGTTGCATTCCTGCTTTTAAATCTACATGTAAATCTTGACTATAATCATCATACTTCATATCTATAGGAACTTCAAAATCGACTCCATCAATTGAATTTGTAAGTTCAACTACAGCTTTGGTATCTACTAAAATATAATTTTTTAATTCCAATCCTGTAATTTCATTTACTGCTTCTATGGTTTTTTCTGGAGTTGCTCCAGCTGAATATAATGCATTTATTTTGTCAGTCGCCTTTGCATTTGATTTATTTTTTCCAACATAAGTATCTCTTGGAATAGATAGCATAGAAGCTTCTTGAGTTTTAGGATCATAAGAACATACAATTATAGTATCTGATGATCCCGTACTTTCTCCCATAAGCAATATATATAATTTATCTAATTTTTCTAAAGTGTGTTTATCATGTCCTAATAATGCAGCTAAAAATCCTTGCCATCCACCACCTAGTTGATTTACTCTTATTGCAAACATTCCTGATGCAATTGCTAGAATTATTAAAATTGTTACAAAAATTTTAAATCCTATTTTTTTCTTCTTTTTTTTATTCTTACTTTTTGCTTTTTCTTTTGTTACATCATGTTTTCCCATTTTTTATCACTCCTACATAATAACATAATAAAGAGTATATCAAAAAAGGATATAAATATCAACAATTTATATCCATTTTTTATTATAAAAATATCATAATTAAAATATTATTATCATAAATACTCTTTGAAACAATTGAATTTTGTAATAAACCTGACACTTCTGTTCCTATTAACGGTTCACACAATAATGCAACTCCTAAAATAGTATACACAATAATTAATCCTCTTAACAATCCATATACTATTCCTCCAATTTTATTAAATTGTTTTAATATTGGTAATTTTGCTATAGAATCTGCTAATATAGTTATAAATTTCAAAACAATTTTTGTAACAATAAAAATTAAAAATAAAGATATCGCTTCTATTAATTTTGTTGTTAATTGATTTGAAATATTTTCTATTGAATTGTCTGTTATATCTGCAATTTTAGTTGATATATTAACATTTGATGTAACTTTATCTTCTTTGCTCAATCCAGCAGGTGTAATTTTTTCTATTATAGAATTTTCTATTTTATCATCTATTTGTGTATTTTGTATAATAAAATTTGTAGCCGGCTTATACAACATAAATGCTATTATTATTGCAATTAAAAACGATACCAATTTTATAGCTACTTTTACCAGCCCTTGTTTATATCCTAAAAAAACACTTAAAGCTATAATTGCTAATATAATAATATCTATTGTTATTCCCATAATACTTCCCCCTTTTATATTATAATGAAATTAATTTTATTTTTCCCTTTGATATAATTCCTGCAATCCCTTCGCCAATTACTATTTTTTCTATCTCTTGCTGAGAATTATATTTTTTTATCAACCAGCCATTATTATTAACAAATAAAGCTTCTGTTCCTATATTAATTCCAATAACATTTTTTTCATTTGTATCTATTTGCTTTGGTATATCATCCACAGAATATGTATATATATTTTCATTATTATTTATATTAATAATTTGTATATCTACAGTATCCTTAAATGCTCCTGCATTATTTTTTATTATTTTTACAATTTTTCCGTTCTAAATTAATATCCATAAATAATGTTTCTTTATCATCTAATTTTATGAATTCTTGATTGTTTTTTTCCTGTATAAAATCAATTCTATTATCATACATACACATTAATTTATTTTTATTTTGATAATTTACATTTATTATTAAATTGTTTGGATCTGAATTATACACATATTCTATTGAATCCGAACTATTTATTTGTGCTTTTTCAATTGAAATTATTTTTACAGAAGATTCTATTGTTATTCCTGCAAAATTCGCCTCTGCAATTGCCAAATATTTATTATCATTTGATATATCAGTTGCAATTACATTTGATGCTGATAAGTATGTTTTAAATAATTCTTCTCCTTTATCATTAATTATATATACAACTGTTTTATATGATGTTCCAGAAACAGCAATTGAAACATATCCATTATCATTTACATTAATATTTTCAATGTTTCCTTCTATTTCTTTTTGCCACACTATGTTTTTTCCTGAAATTAAATATATCTTTTGTCCACTATCTTCTGCCATACATAAATATTTTCCATTACCACTAAATATAGGTACAGATATTTCTACATCAACTGTATCATCAACATTTCCATATTTATTATATAAATTTAATTTGTTTTGTTTTAAAACAGCCACATATGTACTATATGCATAAATATTAGATGTACTTATTCCATCTAAACTAATTTCCGGCAAATTTTCTTCATATACTTCTTTTTTAAAAACATATTTATCGCAAAACTTCTTGACACTATCATTTGAAGAATATAATATTACAAAAGCAATAATTAAAATTAGTAAAATCCCAAATATTACAGCTTTCAAAACCTTTTTTTTATTTATTTTTTTATTTTTATCTTTTTTTCCGTTGCCATTCACCAAATATATATCATTTTTCATAATTTACACTCATTTCTACTACGGATTAATTATTACATTAGTTATATCAAACCACTATGTTTTTTTCAAGTTTTTATTAAAAAAAATATTTGTATTATTCCTAAAACTCCAAATACTGGATACATTAAATTTATTAAATTACTAAATCCAATATTACATATAAATATCCCACTTATACAAATAACCCATGATATTAATTTGTATTTTTTTTTATTCATATTCATTAAAAATCCATAACCAGCAGATACTGCAGATGTATAAATTGCAATTAAAATGACTATTCCATATATAATCCTAAATTTGTTTCCCAAATTTCCTGCAATATAAACAATTGGAATTTCAACACTTCTAATTTTATCTACATTAGATAACAAAATAAAATAAATAATTAACGACAAAGTCATAATTATTGTTCCAGTAATAAATGTAATTCTTTTTTCATTTAAAATATATTCTTTTAAATCTATTAAAATAGGAATTAAAATTATACTATTATAACTTGCATATAAAATGGCACTAAGTATCCATTTATACTTAACAGATTCATTTATCATTTCCACTTTATTTATAGTTTTTATTCCTAGAATAACAAATAATATTATTAATATTGGCATTAAAAAATTATTAATTTTTATTATACCATTTACATTTTTAGAAAAAGTTATTATTAATAAACTAGAAATTAAAATTGCTCCATATATTTTATTAATATTTAATTCTTGAACAAAATACATTGTAAATCCAGTAATCATTATATAAAATGAAATTAATAAAAACATATTAACAATATTTAAAATGTAATTTCTTATAAAAATATTCTTTCTATTTAAAATTTTTCCTAGAAATTCTTGATATGTATTAATATTATCATTTTTTATAATTATTAATACTTTATATATTATAAAACACATTAGTAATGTGGAAATTATAATACCACAAATCCCCTTATACCCATATATTCCAAAAAAGCTATATATTTCTTGTCCAGAAGCAAAACCAGCTCCAATAATAGTACCTATAATTACAAAGATTATTCTAAAATCATTTTTTATCATATCCACCCCTTATTGGTAATATAATAAAATTTATTCAAGTTTATAGGTTTAAAATAGATATGTC
>DCHW01000006.1 GCA_002314935.1 Clostridiales bacterium UBA1742
TTTAAACGGGCGATTAAAATCGCCCCTACAATGTGAAATATTCGCTTATAAAGTTCTAAGGTGATATTATCATAAATTTACTACATATATGTTTCTATAAATTTGACAATTATCAAACATTTGTGTTATAATATTTACATAAATGCTATGAAGAGGAAAAGTAACCTAACATTTTATATCAGTGAGTTACGTATAGTGTGAAGTAATTATAAAAGTTTTGTGAAAGAACACCTCAGAGCAGACTACCGAAAAGTTTTAACTTAGTAGACTAGTCCGGAAGCAAACCGTAATCAAATTGCTATGCTTGTTGGAGCAAAAAAGAGATTATTAAAGAAATTATTGTAACCTTTAATAATAAATAAGGTGGCACCGCGGATACCAGTATTCGTCCTTATTGTAGGATGATACTGGTATTTTTGTATAGAAAGGAGCTCAAACATAATATGAAAAAATCAAATTAATTTATAAAAAAATAGATATAGGAGGTGGTTTAAATGTCAAACGATAATGATAATGATGGAAATAATAATATAAAAAATAGATATGTCCTACAAGTATCTTAATTTGTAATTAAATTAAGAAAGAAGGAATTTAAATGAAAAAAGAATTAAGTTATTTGGAAACAATAAAAATAATAGCTGATATAAAAAAACATTTTGAAAGTCAGCTTGAAACAAGATTATCACTTGTAAAGGTTCAAAGTCCAATATTTATAAAAACCTCTACAGGTCTACAAGATGGATTAACTGGAGTAGAAAAAGCAGTTAGTTTTAAAAAAGATGATGAAAAATTTGAAATAGTACATTCCTTGGCTAAATGGAAACGAGAAGCTTTAGGGAAATATCAATTTGAAATGCATACAGGTCTTTATACGGATATGAAAGCAATTAGAAAAGATGAGATTGTGGATAATATTCATTCAATGTATGTTGAACAATGGGATTGGGAAAAAATAATTACAAAAGATGATAGAACCATAGAATATTTAAAAGATACAGTTAGGTCAATTTATAAAGCAATTAGACAAACTGCAATTTTTATAAAACAAAAATATCAATTCTTAAGTATAGATCTGCCTAAAACTATTTATTTTATTACAAGTCAAGAATTAGAAGATTTATATCCAGATATTATTCCAAGCGAAAGAGAACAAAAAATTGTAAAAGAAAAAAAGGCAGTTTTTATTATAGGAATAGGAGATAAACTACATTCTGGAAAAACACATGATAAAAGAAGTCCTGATTATGACGATTGGCAACTTGACGGAGATTTACTAATTTATGATAAAGCAATAGATCAAGCCATAGAAATATCATCAATGGGTATTAGAGTAGATGAAAAATCATTAAAGGAACAACTAGAAAAATCTAAATGTTTAGATAGACTA
Source organism: Clostridiales bacterium UBA1742 (assembly GCA_002314935.1). Taxonomy (GTDB): domain Bacteria; phylum Bacillota; class Clostridia; order TANB77; family CAG-508; genus CAG-452. The sequence goes on from DCHW01000006.1 coordinate 1,388, forward strand.
CAATTACCATATCATAAAAAAATTCTTCAAAAAGATTTGCCTTATACAATAGGTGGTGGTATCGGTCAATCCAGATTGTTTATGCTTTTGCTAGAAAAGATGCATATTGCAGAAGTTCAAGCATCTTCATGGGAAGAAAAAACATATAGAGAATTAAAAGATATAAAAATATTATAATATTATATATTTTAAAATTGCACATTTATTATTGGTATGCTAAAATATATTAAAATAAAATATATAGGGAATGATTTTTATGAAAATTATTTTAGCATCAGCTTCTGAAAGAAGAAAAGAGTTATTAAAATGGTTAACACCTAATTTTGAAATAATTGTAAGTAATGAAGAAGAAATTATAGAAAAAGAGCTTTCAATACCAGAACAATCACAAAAATTAGCATATATTAAAGCTAAATCAGTATTTGATAAAACATCTGGAAACAGAATTGTAATTGGTTCTGATACAATGGTGGTTAAAGATAATAAATTATACGGAAAACCTAAAGATAATAATGACGCAATAAATATGTTACACACTCTAAAAAACTCTTCACACGAAGTTATAACAAGTCTATGTGTTTTAATTCAAGATAAAAACACATATGAAGAACATATAACATATGATATTGCAAAACTATATTTAAAAGACATGACAGATGAAGAAATAGAAAAATGGGTTACTACAAATTACGTATTAGATAAAGCTGGTTCTTATGCATTACAAACCAAATTTTCCGTTTTTGTAGATAAAATTGAGGGTAATTTTACAACAATTGTTGGTTTTCCAATTCATAAATTATATGACATTATAAAAAAATATTTATAACAAACATTTACAATTTTTAATTTAATACTACATATAAAACAGGTAAGAATAATGTAAAAAATTATCACATTATTCTTACCTGTTATTTTACCCTGTTTTACTCATTATTTCTTTTTTCATTTTAGTCATTATTCTTTTTTCTAATCTAGAAATATAACTTTGTGATATTCCGTAACATATCAGCTACTTCTTTTTGAGTTTTTTCTTTACCACTAATAAATCCAAATCTTAATTCCATAATATTTTTTTCTCTATTACTTAATTTTTCTATAGATGATTTTAATAAAACTTTATCTACCTCATCTTCTATTGCTCTTGATGTTATATCTGGATCAGTTCCCAAAATATCAGATAATAATAATTCATTTCCATCTCCATCTTGATTTAAAGGTTCATCGATTGAAATTTCACCTTTTATTTTGTTACTTCTTCTTAAATACATAAGAATTTCATTTTCTATACATCTTGATGCATAAGTAGCTAATTTTATTTTTTTATCTGTATTAAATGTATTTATAGCTTTCATTAATCCTATTGTACCTATAGATACTAAATCTTCAATACCAACACCTGTATTTTCAAATTTTTTTGCAATATATACTACTAATCTTAAATTTCTTTCAACTAATATTTGTCTTGCATTTAAATCATTATTAGCCAATTTTTCAAGCATTTCTTCTTCTTCTTTTGAATCTAATGGTGGTGGTAAACTTTGGCTTCCAGCCACATAATAAATTGGCAATATATCAATTTCATCACCATTTAAATATTTTGCATAAATGGTATTTATTTTTGATTTTACTATTTCAAATATATTCATTTTGAACAATTCCTCCTTTGTCTTCTAAAATATCCACCCCTATTAACCCGTCTATATTTTTTGTTTTTACATAAATTTCCATCATAAATTCCAATAATTATGTCCTTAACTAAAATATTTTTTTCTTCATAATCAACTAAAACCTCATCTGCTTTAATTCCTATAAGCATTCCATTTTGTTTTCCTAATGAATTATACGGAATAAATTTTATTTTAGATACATAATCTCCTAATTCAATTATTTCTCCTGTTATAATATTATTTAAATTATTTAATATATAATTTGGAATTATTTTTTGCAGTATTTCTTTTTCCACAATAATAACTGGAGTTTTACTTATAGGTTCCTTTAAAAAATTTCCTGTATCAATTATTGCTTTTATATTTGTATATTTTTTATTAATACTAATTTTCATATTACACAACATATTTTTTTTGCTTATTTTACCTTTTATATTTTTAAATGAATACGTTATTATTAAAAATCCAATTATCCCACCAAGTAAAATAATTTTTATTTGATTTCTACCAATTAGTATTCCATTATGTATTAAAATATTTTCAGAATTCAAAAAATAAATTAAAGAAAATGTTACTCCTCCAAATGTAAAAGAAGTTAAATAAAATATAATTAATTCTTTTAAAAATATTTTTATTTTTTTTGGATTAAAAGCTATATAAATCATTATAATTGACAATAAACATTTTAATATAACATTTGTTGTAATTATTTTGAGTATATTCATATAAAGCATTACTGCATATATACTTCCAATAAAACTAGAACTTAATAATCTTAAATGTCTGGTTTTTATTTTAGTTATTATTGATGTTGCAAATAAAATTATGTAATTCATAAATAAATTTTCTAGAAAAATTATATCTATATATACTGTCAATAGGTCACCTCTTATTTAATTGGTACTACCTATTTTACAATTTAAAATACAAAAAAGCTGTCATTTCATGAAGGCGAAAAAAAGAAATAATCTAATTAATTAGATTATTTCTTTTTTTTATCTTCAAATATTATTTTTTTTTTATTTATTTCTTTTTATTTCTTAAAAAAGAAGGAATATCCAAATCATTTTGACCATCTTTATTATCAATTGATGTTGGTATTGAATTTATTTTTTTGTTCCAAGTATTATTTACTAAATTTTCAACTCCTATACTTGATATTGCTTCTTCTTTTTCAAAGCCAGTTGCAATAACAGTAATAGTAATTTCATCTCCTAATGATTCATCAGTAACTACACCAAATATAATATTTGCTTCTGGATCAACACTTCTTTGAATTAATTCAGCTGCTGTATTTGCTTCTTGTAATCCTAATTCATTTCCACCTGTTATATTAATAATAACTCCTCTTGCACCTTCTATAGATGTTTCAAGTAATGGACTTTGAATTGCTTGTTTTGCAGCATCTTCTGCTCTATTTTCTCCACTAGCTCTTCCTATACCCATATGTGCCATTCCTGTATTTAACATTACAGCTTTTACATCAGCAAAATCTAAGTTAATTAAACCAGGTATTGAAATTAAATCAGATATACCTTGAACACCTTGTCTTAAAACATCATCAGCCATTTTAAATGCTTCTATAATTGATGTTCTTCTATCAATTATTTGTAATAATTTATCATTTGGAATTACTACCAATGTATCAACTCTTTGTTTTAAGTTTTCAATTCCTCTTTCTGCTTGAGTTAATCTTTTTTTACCTTCAAATGTAAATGGTTTTGTTACAACACCTATTGTTAATATTCCAAGTTCTTTAGCTGCTGCTGCAACTATAGGCGCTGCTCCAGTTCCTGTTCCTCCACCCATTCCGGCAGTTACAAAAACCATATCTGCTCCTCTTAATATTTCTGCTATTTCTGCTTTACTTTCTTCAGCAGCTTGCATTCCAATATCAGGATTTGCTCCAGCTCCTAATCCTCTTGTTAATTTTTCTCCAATTTGTATTTTTGAATTTGCTTTTGACATTTGAAGTGCTTGTCTATCTGTATTTACTGCTATAAATTCTACATTTTTAATTCCTGATTCTATCATTCTATTAATTGCATTGTTTCCAGCACCACCAACACCAATAACTTTTATCACAGCTGTACCATCCATCATGTAATTGTTGTTTTCTTCATATTCTGACTCTATCATATTGTATACTCCTCCTTCAAATAACTTCTTTTTTATTTATATTTTTTAAAATTAATAACTTAATTAGGTATAGAAAAATTCTTTTATTCTTTCTCTTATTGTTTTTAAAATACTTGTATCTGATTTTGCATCTATGCTACTAGAAACAGTTTTAGCAAACGGTCTTGCTGCAACATATCTAACCAAAGCATAACTTGATCTAAAATTGTTTTTTATTGTACTAATTAATCTTCCTGTAGAAATTTTAACCGGTATATTTAATATTATTTTTCCCGCAACATCACTTTTACTTATATTTGTTATTCCTAACCCCGTTAATATTACATTATTTATTTTTGATTTTACACCAATATTTGAAATGTCTTTATTAACTAATGAAAAAATTTCTTCTATTCTTGCTTCAATTACCTCAATAAGTTCAGAACTTTTTATAGTTTTAGTTCTTTCTTCACCTTTATAAGTATTCAAAATTATATCTGTATCATTATCTATAAAAGATTTTAAAGCCAATCCATACTGTCTTTTTAATCTATCTGCTTCTTCTAAAGAAATATTAAATACATATGCTATATCACTTGTTATGTTATCTCCTCCAACAGGAATTGTATTGGCATATATAAATGTTTCACCATCAAATATCCCAATATCTGTATTACCAGCACCAATATCTAAAATCATAACATTATCTTTTAATTCATTTTTATCTAATATAACTTCTCTTTCCGCAAGTACATTTACAACAATACCATCTACTTCTATATTTGCTTTTTTAAACACATTTCTTATCTGTTTTACATATTCTTTATCTGCTAAAATAACTTGTCCTTTTACTGTAAATGCTGAACTTAAACTACCTACTGGATCTTCTACAACTCTTCCACTATCTAGTGTAAATTCACTAGCAATTATATCTATAAGTTCTTTATCATCTGGTATATCTATATCTTTAATTTGCATTATTGCAGATGTTACATCTCTTGAGGAAATTCCTGCATATTTATCCTTTGCTTCTTTGAAAATACTATTCTGAACAATTGTTACATATTTACCTGGAATTGTAACATAGGCTGAATTTATTTTTAAATTTGCTGATTCTTCTACTTCTTTAATTGTCTTTGAAATTGCATTTGATATTTCTTCTTCATCTGTAATTTTGGACTTTTTCATTCCAAAGCATTTGCTTTCTCCGGTAGCAATAATTTCAATTTGATTAAAACTATTAACCTCCCCAATTACGGCATTTACCTTGGATGTGCCAATGTCGATTCCTACAATTATATCTCCAATAGCCAAGACAAATTCCTCCATTTTTTATTAGTTTTTTTATTAGTTATAAGAATATTATATTTTACCGTAAATGTCAAGCGTATTTGTTACATTTTTGTAATGTTTTCGTAACGTTTTTGTCACAGAATTTAATTAAATATTTTTAAAAGCTTGGATATTTTTTCTTAATAAATTGGAATACAAATTACTGATTTTAAATAATAATAAAAAAACAATTTTAAAACTAATTTATAGTTTAAAATTGTTTTTTTATTATTCTTCACCTTTTAATTTTTCAGCTCTATCTGCTGCTATTAAATTATTTATCATTTCATCTAAATCTCCATTTAAGAAGTTTTCCATTTGATAAATACTCAATCCAATTCTATGATCAGTTATTCTTCCTTGTGGATAATTATATGTTCTTATTTTTTCACTTCTATCTCCACTACCAACTTGTGATTTTCTTTCATTTGCTAATTTTGCATCTTGTTCAGCTTTTTCTTTTTCGTATAATCTAGATTTTAATAATCTCATTGCATATTCTCTATTTTGTGTTTGTGATCTTTCAGTTTGACATTCTGCAACAGTACCTGTTGGCTCGTGAATTAATCTAACAGCAGAAGAAGTTTTGTTTACATGCTGACCTCCTGCGCCAGAAGCTCTAAACACTTCCATTCTTATATCTGCCGGATTTATTTCAATTTCAACATCTTCAACAACAGGTAAAACTGCAACTGTTGCTGTTGAAGTATGAATTCTACCACTACTTTCCGTATCTGGAACTCTTTGTACTCTGTGAACTCCACTTTCAAATTTCAAACGACTATATGCACCTTTTCCAGTAATCATAAAAGTTATTTCTTTATATCCACCAAGTCCAGTTTCATTTTCATTTAATATATCAATTTTCCAACGTTTTGTTTCAGCATACATTGAATACATTCTAAATAAAGTTCCAGCAAATAGTGCAGCTTCTTCACCTCCAGCTCCACCTCTAATTTCACAAATAATGTTTTTATCATCATCTGGATCTTTTGGTATTAATAAAAATTTTAATTCCTCTTCTAATTTAGGAATTTTTGTTCTTAATTCATCCATTTCCATTTCTGCAAGCTCTTTTAGTTCTTTATCAAGCAACATTTCTTTTGCTTGCTCAAAATCTGCTTTTGCTTTTTTATATTCCTTATATTTTTCCACAACATCAACAATAGCTGCATGTTCTTTCATTAATTTTTGCCATTCAGCTTGTTTAGCAATTACTTCTGGATCACTAATTTTTTTATTTAGTTCCTCATATCTTTTCTCTACGTCATCTAATTTTTGAAACATACTATCTCCCTTCAAAATTTGCTAAGTAATTTTTCTTTTTGTATAACTATGTTATTATACACAATTTTTTTATTTTTTTCAACTGTTAGGTATAAAAAGATAGTGTCAATTTTTTTCGGGGA
>DCHW01000057.1 GCA_002314935.1 Clostridiales bacterium UBA1742
TTTTAATCGCCCGCAAAATATAAAATAGTTATTAATTTTTATGTTAAAAACATAGATAAAATAAAAAAGGAGGGGTTTCACAAATGAAACAAAAAACAAATGAAAAAGGTATTACGCTAATAGCATTGGTAATAACCATAATAGTAATGCTAATATTAGTAGCAGTTACCGTAACAATTGCAATGGATGGAGGTCTATTTTCAAAAGGAGAAACAGCAGGAAAAGAAACAACAATAGAGGCAGAAAAAGAAACATTAACTAATGTAGTACTAGGAGAATATGATGGTGTAAAAGGAGGCATTGATTTAGATAATCTTGAAAATAGTTTAATAAATGGAAACACAAAAAACAAATGGACAAATGTAAAAAAAGACATAGATAACAATATAATAACGTTACAAGGAACACAAAGTGGAGAATGGTATGTAATATATGGAAGCGGAACAGTAGAAAAAATTGAGAATGCAACAGAAAACGAAGGGAAACTAACAGCATTAATAAGATTAAATGGAACAACAAAAACCATAACTTTAATAGGTAATGAAGATAAGACAACACCAATTGAATTTAAAACATTATATTCAAACTGGAATGAAAATCTTACAAATAATGAAATATTAAGTATAAATAATAAATTAGTTGAATTAGGAAAAATTAATGAAGGCGAAGAAATAACAATAAAAGATAATAGTAATATTTATATGGGAGATCCAACAACTGGTAAAAAAATAGAAGAAGGTTCATCAGGATTTAGTAGAAAAGATTGGATTTGTTTTATATTTTTTGAAGATGGAAATGTATATCAATTTGGAAAATCAACTGAATATGGTATTGAATTTAATAGTTATATCATAGAAGGAATAAAATATGACTCAAATGGTGCATATATAGAGTTTAATGAGGAATTGGCAAGTGAGTTTGAAATGTCACTGGAAGAGCTTAAAGAAATGATTCCGTATGGCTGGAGATGGGATTTCAAAGATAATGAGATTATATATTTTGAAGCATGTAAGTAATAAAAACATTAAAAACACCAATATACCCTATATTTAAGATTGTCCGTAACTTGACAAATTATTCAAATGAATATATAATTTATAATGTTGATTTTATAACAAGGAGATTATATAATGACAAAAACAAGGAAAATAACAATACTATTTATGATGATATGTTTATTAATAGGGGTAAAAAGTTTTGCAACTACAGGTAGTGTAAATGCGCCAAATGGATTAGTTTTAAGAGAAAGGGCATCAAAAGGTGCAAATCCAATAACAACAGTTAGTGATAAAGAAACTGTAGAAATAGAAGAAACATTAGATGAATGGTATAAAGTAAAATATAATAGTTATGAAGGATATTTATATAAAGAATATGTTGATGTAAAAGAAGAAAAGACAACAGAAAAAGCACAAAATGAGCAAGCAGATACAGAAGTAGAGACAGTTGAAGAAAATATTCAAGAAGTAGTAAACGTTGAAAATAGTGTTTATCCACAACAAGCAACAACTAATTCTACAGTAAAAATATATGTATTACCTTCGATTACAGCGACAGTGTTAAACTTAATTGATGTAAATAATACTGTTACAGTAACAAAAACAGTAAATTCATGGGCATATATAAAGGTTGATGAAAATATTTCAGGATGGGTAAGAAAAAGTTTATTAAATATTTCAGATACAATAACAACAAATGAAGAAACAACTTCTGAAGAACAAGAAAATGAGAATAAAGAAGAAATTAATAAGGAAGAAAAAAATCAAACAACATATGAAAGCAAAAAAGGTTATATAAATGCAAATACATCTGCAAATGTTAGAAGTGAAGCAAGTACATCATCTTCTGTTTTAACAACATTAACAACAAATACTGAAGTTACAATAGTTGGTGAAGAAGGAGACTGGTATAAAGTAACTTATGGAAGTTATACAGGATATATTTCTAAGGCTTTAGTATCTGATAAACAAGTTACAACAACAAGCAGGGGTAATGTAAATAGAACAACTGAAACTGAGAATATAACAGAAACAGAAAATACAACTGAAACGACATCTCAAACAGTTGCAACAGATTCATCTCTTGAAGGTGGTGCACAAGTAGCGGATTTAGCACAACAATGTATAGGATGTAGCTATACATATGGTGGAACATCAACAAGTGGATTTGATTGTTCAGGTTTTACACAATATGTATATAGTTCATGTGGATATTCAATAAACAGAACGGCATCTGCTCAAAGTAACAATGGATATGAGGTATCAAAAGATGAATTAATTCCTGGTGATTTATTACTTTTTGATAATACATCAGATGGATCAATTGGTCATGTTGGAATATATATAGGTGGTGGAACTTTCGTTCATGCTGCAAATTCTAGGAGAGGGGTTACAACAGATACAATAAACAGTGGATATTACAATACATATTATTATTCTGCAAGAAGAATTGCAAATTAAAATGGGGGCTTTTTAGGGAAGTGATTTTATAAAAAGACCGGTTTTGATAGTAACAGTTAGTTATTTAATGGGATTAATTTATGGGCTATACTTAAAAATAAGTATAGCTCTTACTTTTTTTATAATATTAATTCTATATATAGTAAAACAAACATTAAATAAAAATTTTAAAAAATACATTAAATTGATAATAAATAAAAAAGTTGTTATTTTAATTATAATAGCATTTTTTATTGGTTTTATCAAAATTATAATTACAGAACTAAATTATAATAAATATTATAATTTAGTTAATACAAATCAAACTATGATAGGTGTAGTTATAGACTGCCAAGAAAATGATTATACATATATGTATACAATTAAGGGGAAAGATAATATTTTTAAAAATAAAAAATTATTATTATATACAAGTAAAAATTATGTATTAGAAGTAGGAAATTTAATAAAAGTAAAAGGCCAAATGCAAGAAATTGCAGAAAGAACAAATTATAAAGGGTTTGATTATAAAACATATTTAAAAACAAAGTCTGTTTTTGGTATTGTTAAAAGTAGTAATATTAAGGTAATTAAAAAAAACAATATAAATTTTATTTATAAATATGCAGTACAAATAAGAGCTGAAATAAAGGAGATAATTGGTACAAACTTACCCAAAGATAGTGCAAGTATACTTACAGCACTTATAGTGGGAGATAAATCAAACATTGATGATGATATAGTAAATAATTTTAAAACAAGTAATTTATCTCATGTATTAGCAATATCTGGGTTACATATATCATGTGTGATTTTGGGATTTGATTTTATAATGAAAAAAATTAAAATGCCATTTAAATGTAGAGCAATTGTAATTAGTTTAATATTAGCTTTATTTATAACAATAACTGGATTTACAAATTCTGTTGTTAGAGCATCTATAATGGGAATAATATTATTACTTTCTAATGTATTTTATACTAAAGCGGATTTTTGGACAAGTATTTCAATTGCAATTTTAATTACAACGTTTATTAATCCATTTTCAATACTGGATAATGGTTTACAATTATCTTATATAGGAACTATAAGCATTGTTTGCTTTTATAATATTATAATAAAATTAAAAAACAAAAAAATAAATAAAATAAAACAAATTGCACTAACAACAATTTGTGCTCAAATTTTTTTAATGCCAATAACAATTATAAAATTTCATACAATATCTATATATTTTATAATAGCCAATATTTTAATTTCACCATTAATAAGCATTGTTATAAATTTAGGATTTATAGCAACGTTTACCACTTTTATTTCTGTAAAATTTTCTAAAATATTTTTTTTGATTCTAAAATCAATATTAAAAATTTTAATTTTAATTCCAAATTTAATAAGTAAATTGCCATTTTCAAAAATTTATATTACAAATTTTAATAGTATAACAATAACATTATACTATTTTGTAACAATTTTAGGATATCTGTATTTGTGTATAAAAGTAAAAAGTAAAATTCAAATAAGAAAATATGAAAAAAAAATATTAGAAAAACGTATTATTGAAAAAATAAGTGCTACTTGTATAATATTTATAATTTGTATATCTATTATAATACCTGCTTTAGAAGTATTAAAGCAAGAGTTAAATATATATTTTATTGATGTAGGACAAGGCGATAGTACTTTAATTATTACGCCTAATAAAAAAACAGTTCTAATAGATGGAGGAGAAGGAAAAAATGAAACTTTATTATCTTATTTATTAAATAGAAATGTCAGAAGAATTAATTATATGATTATTTCACATTTTGATAGTGATCATTGTAATGGAATGTTAGAAGTGATTGATAATTTAAAAGTGGACAACTTAATAGTTTCATATCAAACATCTGAATGCGAAGAATATAGAAATATTATGGAAAAAGCTAAGAGTAAAAAAATTAAAATAATAAATGTAAAAGATGGAGATATAGTTAATATTGATAAGAATGTTCAATTAAATATTTTATATCCTAAAAAAGAATTAAAGTTTGAGGATTTAAATAATAATTCAATTGTGTTCAAATTTAAGTATAAAGATTTTAGTATGCTTTTTACAGGAGATATCGAAGAAATTGTAGAAAATGAATTAATAAAAATATATGATAATGAATTAAACTCAAAGGTTTTAAAAGTTGCACATCATGGTTCAAAAAGTTCTAGTTCAAAAGAATTCGTTAAAAAAGTAAATCCACAAATTGCATTAATGGGAGTTGGGAAAAACAACATTTTTGGACATCCTTCCTATAATACTTTACAAACATTAAATGAATATAATATTAAAATTTTTAGAACAGACCAAAATGGAGAAATAAGAGTAAATATAAATAAAAAAGGAAAAATTAAAATAGAGTCATTTAAATAAAATTTGTATATTTTGTTTAAATTTACAAATACTAATATTGGTGATAAAAATGAAAAAAACAATATTTATAGTTTGTTTGCTAATTTTAATAGTAGCATTTTTTTTAGGGTTATATTTATATAAAATAAATACAATTGATAATAATTTAAAAATTGGAGAAGAATTGATTGAAGATGAGTGTACCAAATTTGAAGAACAAAATAGTATAAAAGTAAATTCAAGTGAAAATAAAACATCGATTAATACAAAATTAACTATAAAAATATTATATAAAGAGTGTAATCATATAAAAGAAACAACGGAACTAATAACGGATGAAAGTTTAATAAATTTAACAGAAGAAGAATTTAGAAACAAATATAAAGAATGGGATGTTCAAAAATTTACATTATCAGAGATTGTTATATATAAGGAAGTAGATGATTTTTGTAATGAACATTATAAAATTCAAGATAAAGATGGCTATATTACAGTATATCAAATTGATAAAGCCGGTAATGTAATCTCGGAAAAGCAAACAAATATTGCTATTGAATACTTAACTAATGATGATATTGAAAAAATAAAAAAAGGAATAATAGTATATTCCACAAAAGAATTAAATAAAATTATAGAAGATTATGAATAGAAAATCCTCTTTGAAAAAACCAAAGAGGAAATAATGTTTAAAATAATATTAAATCAATTTCACTTGTATTATTGTTGTTTCCATAAGCATAAACAATGTATAGTGTGCCATCTTGACCTAGAAAAAATGTATCTGTGTTACTAATTAAATATTCACTACTGTTTATATTTCGTTTATATATATTATATCCTTGAGTTTCTATATTAGAGGTTTGATCACTTATTTCTTTTATTTTAGTATTAATTTCTGATTGAACTTTGTCTGAAGTTAAATTTTTATATTCTAAAATATCATCAAGTTTTAAAAGTTTATTATTTTCTAAATCATAATTATATGTTTGAATAATAATTCTTTGAGCACTAGAACCTTCTTTTAATGTGGCACGTATAACAAGAGATAAAATATTATCATTTATATATGCAACATAATTAATAGTATAAATTGTATTTGACTGATTTTCAGTTACAATATTAACAACTTTTTTAGCGAAAGTATTTATAATTTCTGTATTAATTTTTTTTGTAACAGGTGTATCAATTCCGATAGTTGGTATGGTAATATTTAAATCATATTTTCCACTATCTTTTTCCTCAATAGTGTATGAAATATTTATCAATTCGTTATCAGATAAAGTAGTTTTAGCATTAGAGCTTCTGTTAATGGAATTTGTAAAAATAGATTTGAAATTATTTTTTAATTCTGTATAATTTTTTTCTTGCTTTTCTACTTTGGTTTCAGTAAGCTTAGCGTTTGTTACTTGAGCATATATTGCTAATGCAATTGCAATACTACAAATTAATAATACAGAAACAATAATTATAAAATTCTTTTTTTCTCTCCAAATATATTTTAACATTTATATTCCTCCAATGAAAATAATTATATCATCTAATTAATAAACTTTCAATTAAATTGTTTTAGAACATAAAAAAATCAGCATAAATCTTATTGCAATTTATAATATAGTATACTGGAAGTATAGAGTTTAATTTTGGCATAGATTGTAAAGAGTAAGTTTACATAAAAGAAAAGACGTGGTATAATAAAATAAAGAATGTTGTTTTGGGAGGAATGATTATGAAATTAAAAATTAAAATGATAGTTTTTATGATTTTTGTTTTATTATTGTATCCAAACAAAGCAAAAGCCGAATGTGTTGATGTGGTTTTGTTTTGGGGACAATCAAATATGGTCGGATCGGCAGGAAGCTATGCTATTGAAAAAAAAGCAGATAATAGAGATATATCTAATATAATTGATTCTGATATAATATCACAATATAAATCAACAAATTATGTAAGTGTACAAATTCCTAAAGGTGTAGCTAAAGAATATAAACTTGAAGTAAATAATAATGGAGAAATTAAAGAAAAATTGGTAGATATTACAAATAAAACTGAAATTTTGGGAGATAGTAATAAATTAACATATATCAATGGAACTTTGGTTCCATATAGTTCAAAATATCAATATTATTCTATAGAACCATCTAAAGGAACAAACGTAATACCACAATTTTGTAAAACTTATTATGAAATGACAGGTAGGAAGTTAATTGTTATTATGGCAGCAAAGTGTGGCGAAAAAATAAGCAATTTTTTACCAGTAACTGACGAAGATTATACTACTGATGAAAAAGAAAAAAAATATATTTATGAAGCAATGAAAACAAAATATTTAAATGCCATAGAGTATTTGGAAAAAAACAATTATACAATACAAAATAAATTTTATGTAGTATTACAAGGAGAAGCTGATGCATGTAGTCCAAATCTATCTAAAGAATATTACAATACTTTTTCTAAAGTACATACATATTTAAAAGAAGATTTGGGAATGGATTTTGGTGCGATAATTGAAACTGCAAGAAGAATTAATGAAACGGAAAAATTAAATGAATGTGTTATACAGGTTCACGATGCACAAGAAGCATTAGCACGAAATAATAATGACATAATTATAGGAACTGATTTGGGATATAATTTATATAAAAAAGGAGAAAAAAATGCATTTTGTTTAGAAAAAATATATAATGCTAAAACTAAACAATATGATGATAATTCTACACATTATACTTCAGCTACATTATCTCAGTTAGGAAAGAATACTGCAAAGTCCGTGGTAAGTTATTTAAAAACATTAGAAACAAATCAAGCGCCACATATTTCTGTATCATCCAAAAACAATGTAGTATTTTATAATATTAATGATGGAGGTTCAATAAATAAATTTATTGTAAGAAAAAATACATATTCGGGAAAAGTTTTAATAGACAGAAATTTTTCAAATAAAAAAAATATTAATGAAAAATTGGAAATTGAAATTCCTAATAAGAATAAAAAAAATAGGTTTTGGGCATATTCATCAGATAATGAAGGAAATGATATAGGAATGGAATTTACGGTTTATAAAGATAATAATGGAATGATTTCAACAAATAATTCACCTAATTTATATAATGTTTTTATGTCAGGGAATAAAGTGTATTTTTTCTTTGAAGATGGAAATGGAATTTATAGTTTTAAAGCACGTAATTTAAGTACAAATATTTATAAGTCAAAGAGTATAAAAAATTTAGCAAGAAATACAGGTGAATTGAAAAGAGCGTATTTTACAGTTGATTTGAAAGAAATGACTTATAAAAATGGATATTATTATATATATGTGCGTGCAACTGATTCTAGTTCTGATAAATTATGCACTACAGAGAGAATTAGTTTAAAAATGAAATAATAAAACCATTATAACAAATTTAAAAATTCATAGCACATGCTATGAATTTTTAAATTTGTTATAATAGTAATTTTGAGTTTAAAGATTTTAATAAATGAAGAATATCTTTTTATTAATAATCCTTGACTACAGCTTGGTTTTAAGGTATTATATATATTAGCTTTAAATAGATAGGGGAGAGTAAATAGATAATGTTATGTTCAATATGCCATAAAAATATGGCTGTGATTTTTACAAAAAAAATTGATGGAGATAAAAATTCAGTAGAAGGTTATTGCTATAATTGTGCAAAAGAAAAAGGAATAAATCCATTAGATGTATTAGCAAAACAAGCTAATTTGTCAGAAGAAGAAATAAGTGATATGTCTAAACAATTCGAGGATATTTTTGATGATTTATCACAAAATATAGATATAGATCAATTATCAGGAGAACAAATAAATAGTGAAGGTGGTGTACCTTTAGGTTCAATATTTTCAAATATGTTTGGCGGAAAATCTAACAATAATTCTTCAGAGCAAGAAGAAACTTCTAACAAGAAAGTAAAAACTGAAAAAAAACCTAAAGAAAAGAAAAAAAGTTTTTTAGATATATATGGTACAAATTTAACATCAAAGGCTAGAAAAAATGAATTGGATATAGTTATCGGAAGAAATAAAGAAATAGAAAGAGTAATACAAATCTTAAATAGACGTTCTAAAAATAATCCTTGCTTAATTGGAGAACCAGGTGTTGGAAAAACTGCTATTGCACAAGGGTTAGCAATAAAAATTGCAAATCAGGAGGTTCCAGCAAAATTATTAAATAAAGAAGTATATTTATTGGATATGACTGCTATTATAGCAGGAACACAATTTAGAGGCCAATTTGAAGGAAGAATGAAGGCTCTAATTGATGAGTGTAAGCAGGCTAAAAACATAATTTTAGTAATTGATGAAATTCATAATATAATAGGAGCTGGAGATGCAGAGCATTCTATGAATGCTGCAAATATATTAAAACCATCACTTTCAAATGGTGAAGTTCAATTAATAGGTACAACTACTTTAAAAGAATACAAAAAATATATAGAAAAAGATTCAGCTTTAGAAAGAAGATTCCAACCTGTATTAGTGGAAGAACCTTCAATAGAAGATTCAATAGAAATATTAAAAGGAATAAAAAAATATTATGAAGATTTCCACAAAGTTTTAATTTCTAACGAAGTTATTGCACAAACTGTTAAAATGTCAGAGAAATATATACATGATAGATTTTTACCAGATAAAGCAATAGATATTTTAGATGAAGCGTGTGCGAAAATAAATTTAAACAATAAAGATTTATATGAATTAGAAATATTAAAAGAAAAATTAAATAAAATACAAGAAGAAAAAGAAGAAGCGGTTGAATCTGATTCTATAGAGGATTACCAAAAAGCAGCGGACTTAAAAACAGCAGAATGCAATATTACAGATAAAATTAATGAAATAAATTCAAGATTAGTACCAGTAAAATTAACAGTAAATGATATTGCTGAAGTAATAGAACATTCAACAAAAATACCTGTTAAAAAAATTACTGAAGCTGAAACAATAAAATTATTAAATTTAGAAAAAAATATTCATGGTAGAGTAATTGGTCAAGAGAGAGCCGTAGAAGCTGTATCAAGAGCTATAAGAAGAAATCGTGCAGGATTACAAAGCACTAAAAGACCACCATCATTTATTTTCGTTGGACCAACAGGTGTTGGGAAAACTGAACTTGCAAAAACAATTGCATATGAAATGTTTGGAAATGAAGATTCAATTATAAGAGTAGATATGTCAGAATATATGGAAAGCCATTCTACTGCTAAATTAATTGGTTCACCTCCAGGATATGTAGGTTATGATGAAGCAGGACAATTAACAGAAAAGGTAAGAAGAAAACCGTATTCAATTGTTTTATTAGATGAGATAGAAAAAGCTCATCCAGATGTATTTAATATCCTTTTACAAATTTTAGATGATGGAAAACTTACAGATAGTCAAGGAAATACAGTCAATTTTGAAAACACAATTATTATAATGACTTCAAATGCTGGATCAAATTTAAACAATAATTCTATTGGATTTGCAAAAGAAAGTATTGATAAAAACAAAGTTGAATCTGCACTAAAAGATATATTTAGACCTGAATTTTTAAATAGAGTTGATGAAATTGTGGTTTTTGATAGCTTAACAAAAGAACAATTGTTGCAAATTGTGGACTTATTATTAGATGCTACTAAAAAAGCTTTGGAAAACAAAGAAATAAAACTTGAAGTTTCGAAAGAGGCTAAAAATTTTGTTTTAGAAAAAGGTACAGATTTAAAATATGGTGCACGACCACTAAGAAGAGCAATTCAAAGATATATAGAAGATGAAATTTCTGATATGATTTTAAAATCTGAAGTAACAAGTTATCAAACAATAAGTGTTAAATTATTAAAAGATAAATTAAAGTTTACTGTTAAATAAAATGGAGGGAATATGAAGCATATACCAAATATATTAACAATAATAAGATTCCTGTTGATACCAATCATAATAATATATGCAGTACAAGGAAATTATGCAGGTGTTGTTATAGTTCTTACAATTTCAGGAATTACAGATATTTTGGATGGATACATTGCTAGAAAATTCAATTTTATTTCGGATTTTGGAAAATTAATGGATCCACTTGCTGATAAAGCAACACAGATGTCACTGTTAATAACATTAGCACTAAAATCAATAATTCCATTGTGGATAATGATAATAGTTCTATTAAAAGAATTTTTAATGATAATAGGAGCATCATTCTTATATGGAAAAGAATTAGTGGTTTCAAGTAAATGGTACGGAAAACTTACAACAGTATTATTTTATATTGCAATTGTAGCATCAATGGTAATTTTATATTGGAATAATACAATTGTTGCTAAATATCAAGTAGCAATATTACCAGAATTTGCAACATATATATATTATTTTGCTATAATTTCTACTTTATTTTCCTTGGGAATGTATATAAAAACATTTTTTTTAAAGGGATATGTAAAAAAAGCAATTGATAATGAAACAAAAAAAGATGTATAAATTATGCATCTTTTTTTGTTTATTATTATTACTAAGGTTCTTCGCCTAATGTAACTTTTGTAGTAATTGTTTGGTCATCTCTATATATTTTCAATTCAACAGTATCTCCAATATTTTTTTTACGAATTTCAGTCTTTAATTCTTCCATAGTTTTTACTTCTATACCATCTATTTCAGTAATTATATCTTGAGATTGTATATCAGCTAAACTAGCACCGCTTGAATCTTCAATTGATTTTACATAAATTCCAACAGGTAAGTCATATTGTTTAGAAAGTGATTCTGTAACATCAATTCCAGAAATACCTAAATATGGTCTAGATACTTTACCATTAGTAACTAGTTGTTTATAAACATCAAGAGTATCATTTATAGGAATTGCAAATCCCATACCCTCTATGCCAGTTCCAGATAATTTTAATGTATTAATACCAATTACTTTTCCTTCGGCATTTACTAAAGCCCCACCACTGTTTCCACTATTTATTGCAGCATCTGTTTGAATTAAAACATATTTTTTTCCATCACTATCTGTAACTTCTCTATTTACAGCACTTACGATACCAGAAGTAACACTACTTTGCATTCCTAAAGGATTACCTATTGCAATAGCAAATTCGCCAACCTTAACACTGTCAGAATCTCCAATTTCTGCTGCTGTTAAATTGTTTTTATTTATTTTTATTACAGCTAAATCTGTTTCTGAATCTGTTCCAATTATTGTAGCTTCGTAAGGAGTAGTATCGTTATATAAGTAAACATATACTTTAGCTGCTTCTGAAACTTGATAATATGATGAACTATCAGTTGAATTAATAATATGATTATTTGTTAATATATATCCATCAGAACTAATAATAATTCCAGAACCTTCTGCGCTTGCTTCTTGAGATAATCCAGGTCTAAGATTTGAAGTGACAGTATATTCTACATTAATACCGACAATAGATGGTAATACTTTATTTGCTGTATATATAGCAGTATCAGAATAATTTGAAAGTGAAACTGCAGATACAGTGCCCTGTGTTGAAGAAGTAGAGTTAAGATCTACAGAAACTTGAGAGCTAGTAGTATTTGATGAATTAGATAAAATCTTGTTTTTTATTCCTGGTATTCCAAAAGTAAATCCAATTACTAATGAGGCACCTAAAATTCCGGAAACAAATGGTAAAATGAAGCTTTTATTAAAATGATTAGCTTTAACATTTTCAGAATTAAAATTATTAAAAAAATCTTCTTCTTTCATAAATCCTCCTTGTATATTATCATTATATGTATTATATGATAACCTAAACAAACTAATCATACAACAAATAAATTAAAAAAACATGAAAATTTTAAAAGATAGTTTAAAATCTGTCAATGATTTTGGAAAATTTCACTGTAAAATAGCGTTATTTTATTAGCGAAAATTTCCCCAATATGTAATCTCTAAGTTAATCCGCTTGCCGCGGAGGCAAGCTCAAGATTTAATTTTTTATGTATAAAATTCAATATTATAGAATGTAGGGGCGATTTTAATCGCCCGAGATATTGAAAAAAATATGTATTTTATTACAATAAATAGAATTAACAAAGGAAGGTGAATTTGTTAACCAAAATATAAACTAAATAGAGGGAATATACAAAAATATAAAAATAGATGATTATGCAGTAATGCCAAATCATATACATATTCTATTATTAATAAATTATAAAAATGAAACAATAATATCAAAAATAATAAAGCATCTAAAAACAAATATAAGTAGAGAAATAAAATATTTGATATGGCAAAAATTATTTTATGAACACATTATACGAAATGAAAAAGAATATTTAAAAATAAAGGAATATATACAAAATAATGGAATAAATTGGCAAACAGATAAATATTTTAAACGGGCGATTAAAATCGCCCCTACAAGGTGAAATATTTGCTTAGGAAGTTCTAAGGTGATATTATCATAAATTTACTACAAAAGATAGTTTAAAATCTTGAAAAAAATTTAGTATAAATATATAATAGAAAAAAACAAAAGGAGAAAAATATGTATAGAAATAATAAAGGAATAACAATAATAGCACTTACAATTACTATAGTATTAATGTTAATACTAGTGGTTATAAGTATTGAATTTGGAACAGAAGGAATAGATAAAGCTAGACTTGAAGATATGAAAACAAATATGCTTTCAATAAAAACAAAGGCAAAAACTATAAATGAAAAGGTTGCATTTGGTGATGAAACTGAGGATAAATTAGGAATTTTAATTGATGATATATCAATATTAAATTCTGCATTACAGTCAAAATTGAATACGGAAAAATCATATTATAAAGTAGATTCAAATGTTTTAAACAAATGGGGATTATCAGATATTAAATTAAATAATTCAGAATTTTATATAGTAGATTATGATTTTCCAATTGATAAAGATGATGAAACAAAAGGAACAACATGTGAGGTATATTTTTCGGAAGGTTTTGAATATAATGGAAAAATCTATTATAGTTTGACAGAATTACAAGAAATAAAGGATTAAGTAATATGAAGGAAAAAGAATTTGAAAGACTAAATAAACTTAAAGAATTTGAAAACAAACTACACCAAGAAGGCATAGAATATGTTGCTGGGATAGATGAAGCAGGACGTGGCCCTTTAGCAGGACCTGTTGTTGTACGGGTGCGTAATTATGAAACCAGATTCGTTTATAGAATATGTAAATGATTCAAAAAAAATATCTGAAAGCAAAAGAGAAATGCTATATGAAAAAATTACAAATGAAGCAATTGCATGGAGTGTAGGAATTGTTTGGCAAAAAGAAATTGATGAAATTAATATTTTAAATGCTACTAAGAAAGCACTAAAAATAGCAATCGATTCACTAAAAGTAAAGCCAGATAAAATAATAGTAGATGCTTTAGAAAAAATAGATACAAATGGAATACCATATATTTCTGTTATAAAAGGAGATGCAAAAATTTATAGTATTTCTGCTGCGTCAATTGTGGCAAAGGTTACAAGAGATAGAATAATAAGAGAATATGATAAAATTTATCCGGAATATGGATTTGCTTCACATAAGGGATATGGAACTGCTAAACATATTGAAGCAATAAAAGAATTTGGAATTTGTGAATTACATAGAAAAACTTTTGTAAAAAATTTTATAAAATAAAAAAGGGAAAAAGCGTAGTTAGAAGACTAACCACGCTACTCTTGGCTACCCTAAATCTTTAAGCTTTTGGGCAGCCTCTACTAAAATGACTGCAACAGACTTTTTAATTTCTGCATCAGCAGGTAACCTATTAAAAAGTTCTAAAGCATCTTTTAGCAAGGATACAAGTTCTGTTTCTGTACTAGCTGTACAAATACGAGCTTGTAGACATTCTATGCTATTACACATAGAGTTTTTCCCTCCTTTCAAAAAAAGGTATTAAAAGTATAGCATAAATCACATAAAAAATCAAATTGGGGGTAGAAGTATGAATATAAAAGAAATTATAGCTCATAAAAGAGATGGCGCTATTTTAAGTAAAGAAGAAATTGCATATTTTGTGAATGAATATACAGAAGGTAAAATTACAGATTATCAGGCAGCTGCACTTGTAATGGCTATATATATTAATGGAATGAATGAGGAAGAAACAACAACATTAACATTAGAAATGGCTAAGTCTGGAGAAATTTTAGATTTATCTGAGGTTTCAGATAATGTAATAGATAAACATTCAACAGGTGGAGTTGGAGATAAAATAACATTAATACTTACTCCAATAATTGCATCTCTTCGGAATACCAGTTGCTAAAATGTCTGGAAGAGGATTAGGTTTTACTGGTGGTACAATAGATAAATTAGAATCAATTCCAGGATTTAAAACAGAACTTCCAGTAGAAAAATTTATAGAAGATGTAAAAAAAATTGGAATAAGCATAGTTGGTCAAACTGCTAATTTAGCTCCTGCAGATAAAAAAATTTATGCACTAAGGGATACAATTAATTGTGTAGGAAATATGAGTTTAATTGCATCTAGTATAATGAGCAAAAAAATTGCAGCAGGTGCAAATAAAATTGTTTTAGATGTAACAGTTGGAAATGGTGCATTTATGAAAACAAAGGAAGATGCAGTAAAGCTTGCTAATATTATGAAAGATATTGGAAAATTAGCAAATAGAGAAACAATATGTGTTCTTACAAATATGTCAGAACCAGTAGGGCATGCGGTAGGAAATAGCTTAGAAATAATTGAAGTTACAGAATGTTTAAATGGAAATATTCCACAAGATATAGAAGAAATTGTAACAACAATTGGAGCATATATTATAAAGTTATCAGGGAAAAGTGATGATTTAGAAGAAAATAAAAAAATGATTTTAGAGAATTTAAAAAATGGAAAAGCATATAATAAATTTATTGAATTAATAAAAAACCAAGGAGGAGATATAGAATATATATATAATACAGAAAAATTTGAAAAGGCAAAATTTGTATTACCAATTATTGCAGACAAAGATGGATATGTAAAAGAAGTTGATGCTGAAAAAGTTGGAAATTTATCTGTAAATTTAGGAGCTGGACGATTAAAAAAAGAAGATAGTATAGATATGAGTGTTGGTATTATAGTTAATAAAAAAATAGGTGATCAAGTAAAAACTGGAGATATACTAGGCTATATTTATGCAAATGACGAAGCAAAAGGTAAAAAAGCAGTTGAAGAAATGAAAGAAATTTACAAAATATCAAATGAAATAATAGAAAAAGAAATTATAATTTTAGATGTAATCTAAAAATGTAGGGGTTTTTAATTGCCTATAAAGCAGAGGGATTTAAATGAAAATTATGTTTATATGTACAGGAAATATTTGCAGAAGTGCTATGGCACATGCAATGTTACAAAAAATGGCAGAAGAAAATAAAAAAAATATAGAAGCATACTCTTGCGGAATATATGCACAAAATGGTGATATTCCAACTGATGAAGCAATTAGTGTAATGAAGAATTATAATGTTGATTTAACAAAACATAGAGCAACAAATATAAAAAATTCTAATATTGAAGAAATGGATGTTATCCTTTGTGCAACAGAAACACATAAAAATATGGTTGTTAATATATATCCAAATTTAGTAAAAAAAATCTTTACAATTAAAGAGTATGCAGGATATAATAGAGAAGATTTGTCTATAGAAGATCCATGGGGATATGGATTAAATGTATATAAAAATTGTGCAAAAGAAATTAATGAATGCTTAGAAAAAATTATAAAAAATAAAAGCCTTTGTTAACGAACTTATGCAAAAACAAATCAAATAAAACAAAGGAGATAAATAAATGAATTTATTAGAAGGACTAAACAAAGAACAATATAAAGCAGTTGTAAATACTGAGGGACCAAACCTTATAATAGCAGGTGCTGGATCTCGGAAAAACAAAAGTTTTAACACATAAAATAGCATATTTAATAAAAGAAAAAAATATTATGCCATGGCAAATTCTTGCAATTACATTTACAAATAAAGCAGCAAATGAAATGAAAACAAGAGTTGAAAATTTAGTGGGTGATAATGCAAAAGATATGTGGATTGGAACATTTCATTCTATTTGTGTTAAAATTTTAAGAAAATATATAGATAGAATAGGCTATGATAGATCTTTTGTAATTTTTGATTCATCTGATCAAAGAAGTTTAGTTAAGCAATGTTTTAAAGCATTAAATATTGATGATAAAACTTTTACTGATAGGGGTGTTCTTGCAGAAATTAGTAATGCAAAAAATGAAATGCTTACTCCTTCTCAATATTTGGCTCGAGCAAATGGAGAACATAGAAAAGAAAAAATTGGTGAAATATATGAGTTATATCAAAAAAGATTAAAAGAAAATAATAGCTTAGATTTTGATGATATAATTAATTATACAATAAATATTTTGACTGAAAATCCAGATGTATTGGAATATTATTCAGAAAAATTTAAATATGTGTTAGTGGATGAATATCAAGATACTAATAAAGCACAATTTACATTAATAACATTACTAGCCGCAAGACATGGAAATATAACAGTAGTTGGAGATAATGACCAAGGAATTTATTCATTTAGGGGAGCTGATATATCTAATATTTTAAATTTTGAAAAAGATTTTCCTGGTACTAATATAATAAAATTAGAACAAAACTATAGATCAACTAAAAATATATTAGATGCTGCTAATGCTGTTATTAAAAACAATTCAAAAAAATATGAAAAAAACTTATGGACAGAAAAAGAAGAAGGAAGAAAACCTAAAGTTTATGTAAGTGATAATGAATATGATGAAGCAACGTATATTGCATATCAAATAGAACATTTAAGAAAAGAAGAAAAATATAATTATTCTGATTTTGCAGTACTTTATAGAATGAATACACAATCTCGTAGTATAGAAGAAATCTTAGTAAGAGAAGATATTCCTTATAAAATAGTTGGAGGACATAAATTCTACGAGAGAAAAGAAATAAAAGATATTATTGCATATTTAAGATTGATTCAAAATCATGCAGATAATTTAAGTTTACAAAGAATTATAAATGAACCAAAACGTGGAATTGGTAAAACAAGTTTAGATAAAATTGAAGCAATTGCGAATGCTAATGAAATATCTATGTTTGAGGTTTTAAAACGTGGAATTGAGTTTGGATTAAATAAGGTGTATGCAAATTCACAGGAGTTTATTCAAACTATTGAAGAACTTTCAAGTAAAAAAGATACAATGCTAGTTTCTGAATTAATAAAAGAAACTTTGAATAAAACTGGATATACAAAGGCTTTAGAACTAGAAGATACAGCACAAGCTGAAAATAGAATAGAGAACCTAGAAGAATTTTTAACAGTAGCAGTAGAATTTGAAGATGAAGAAGCAGAAAATACATTAGAGTTTTTCTTGGAGAATATAACCCTTTCAAGCGAAGTAGATGAGATGGAAGATCAAGAAAATTCTGTTACATTAATGACTTTACATAGTGCTAAGGGATTGGAATTTCCAGTAGTATTTCTTGTAGGAATGGAAGATCGGAATTTTTCCAAGTTATAAATCAATAGGAGAACCAAGAGAATTAGAAGAAGAAAGAAGACTTTGCTATGTTGGATTAACAAGAGCAGAAGAAATATTATATCTTACTTTAGCAAAGCAAAGAACAATTTTTGGTTCAACAACATGTAATAAAATTTCTAGATTTATAGAAGAAATTCCACAAGAATTACTTGATGGTGTGGAAAATATTAAAAAACCAGAAAAAGAAATTACATATGATTGGGAATATGGACCAGTAAAAAAAATACAGACAAAAGCATTTAATGATAAGTTTTCTCCAAAGAAACTAGATTTTGCATTTAGAACTCCAGAAAGCTTCTTAAATTCTTTAAACAAGCCAAAAGAAGCAGCTGGTGGAATTGATTTATCACAATATAAAGAAGGAGTAAGAGTATCACATAAAAAATTTGGTGAAGGTATAATAAATTATGTAGAACAAGAAGGAGAAGATTTAAAAGTAGATATTACATTTAGCAAAGTAGGACATAAACGTTTAATGGCAAAGTTTGCAAATTTAGAAATACTATAAAGGTCTAAAGCAATATTTGACTACTATTAAAATCCAATATGTCAAACACTAAAAATGAAAGAAAACAGAAGGAAATAGAAGGAAAAGCAAGAAAAACAGCAAAAAATAAAAAGTGATAAAAAATATTGAGATATTATAATTATTGCAAAAATGGATATAATAATGTAAAATATTAAAGTCGGTTATAACAAAGCAAAGTTAATAATCCGTAGTAAAGAAGAAAAAATATAAGGAGTTGTTTATTATTTTAAGAAACGTAAAAAATATATTTATACATTTTAGAAGAACAGTAAAAGTAATATCTTTAACAATGATAGCAATTTTAATAATATTAGGAATATTATCGTTATTCTATACACCAATGTATAGTGTAACAATAAATGGAGAGTTTGTTGGTTATACAATTAACAAAACAAAGTTACAAAAAAGAATAAATGAGTATATAGAAAATGGAGATGAAGAGAATACTGCATTTATAGATGCTGAATATTTACCAGAATATCAATTGTGTTTATTAAAGAAAAATAATCAAACAAATGATGATGAAATATTTGATATTATAAAAAATTCTAGTACAACATATTATGAATATTATGCAATTGTTGAAGGAACAGAAGAAAAATATTATGTTTCAACAAAGGAAAATGCAGAAGATATTATTAATCAATTAAAAGAAAAAAATAGCAATAATGTATCATCACTTGCATATACACAAATACATTCAACAGAGTTAAAGGAATTTTCAGATGTTGATACAGTAGTTAGCGCATTATATAAGAAAAAGGTTGTTGTTGCAACATCTTCATCTTATTCTTATGCATATGCAGATATGTCATATTCTGCTCCAGATATTGGAATATCATTAATTAGACCAATAGATGGATATATTTCTTCGAGATATGGAATGAGATCTAGCGGTAGACATACCGGACTTGATATTGCGGGAAGTACAGGAACCCCTATAATGGCAGCAGCATCAGGTACAGTTGAAAAAGTAAATTATTCTAATGTAAGTTATGGAAATTGTGTAATAATATCACATGGAAATGGAATAGAAACATTGTATGCACATTGTTCACAAATTTACGTAAGCGTAGGACAATCAGTGTCTCAAGGAGAAACAATAGCTTCAAGAGGATCAACAGGAAATTCGACAGGACCACATTTACACTTTGAAGTAAGAGTAAATGGTTCAACTGTAAATCCACAATACTATGTATATCAAAATCAATAAAAGGTAGGCTTTAGCCTACCTTTTAAAAATATTTATTTGTTGTATTTATAGCGTTTTGCATAATTAGTATTTTTCCGTATTCATTTAATTTACTTTCAAACAATTTACTATTATGTATATATTCTGAAAATTCTAAAAACATATAATGAAGAATTTTTAATTCTTCTAAACATATACTTGAGGCAGTAATTAAAAGATAATAATTGAAATTGTATAAAAATAATTTTGAATCTTTTAATTTTTTTAAAAAGTTAGGAGACTCTAATTTAAGGAAATGGCTAAATTCACAAAAATCATCAAAGTTATTAAATTTATAAATGAAAACATCATCTTTTAGTTTTAAAGATTTTCTTTTGGCTTGAATTTTCTTTTTATCGGAATTTAAATCTTGATTTATTCTTGTTATAGTCAAAATAAAATTTCCTTCAGGAGCAGAAATAGCTTCAATAATTA
This sequence comes from Clostridiales bacterium UBA1742, assembly GCA_002314935.1. Lineage (GTDB taxonomy): Bacteria > Bacillota > Clostridia > TANB77 > CAG-508 > CAG-452. The sequence continues at coordinate 20,557 of DCHW01000057.1, forward strand.
GCTTATAATTATCTGTGATAAAGCCAATTTCTTTTTCAGCTTTATCCAGAATGGTATTAAATAAATCTTGAGATTGAATAGAATTAGACATAAAAGAATGTATTGAAATATTATTTTGGTCTAAGTCATTAGTATTTAAAATTATTCTTATTTGGTTTTCTGTAAGTTTTTCAAATTTCATTAACAAATGGACCTCCTAATATATGAACTTAAATATATTATAGCATGATTAAAACCTTTTTCAAGGAACAAAATTTGGTAAAATAATTATACAATAGTATATGTAAAATCAATAAAAATGTTATACATATATATCTGGATTTTTATTTTGGATTTACTTGAAAAAAAGCTAAAATCTGTATATAATGTTTAAGTAAAAAACTAAAGAAAAGAATCGAGGTATAAATATGGCAGTTAGAGATAAAAATATATGGATTTTATTAGTATTTTTATTATCAGGATTGGTAATAGGAGGATTACTAGGAGAATTAGCTGCAAGAGTTAATGGATTATGGTGGTTATCTTATGGAGAAAGCTTTGGACTAGAAAGTCCAATTTACTTAAATTTAAGTGTAATTACCATTACTTTTGGACTAATGTTTAGAATAAATATTGCAAGTATAATAGGAATGGCAATTGCAATATTTATATATAGAAAAATCTAATTAAAAAAATGGGGGATAATAGGGCAGAAAGGATTAAAAACGTATGAAAATAAAAGAACTCCCATCATCTGAAAGACCATATGAAAAACTGGAAATGTATGGCTCAGAAATATTATCAAATGCAGAACTTTTGGCAATAATAATAAAAACAGGAACTAAAGAACAATCTTCGGTTTCGGTAGCTCAACAAATATTAAATTTAGGTAAAAGTTCTGAAAAGGATAGTTTAAGATTTTTGCAAGAATTATCAATAAAAGAATTTATGACAATAAAAGGAATTGGCAAGGTAAAAGCGATACAGTTAAAAGCAATATGTGAATTAACTAAAAGAATTTCTAAACCAATTAATAACAAAATAAAAATTAGTAATACTAAAGATGTTGCAAAATTACTTATGGATGAATTAAGATACGAGAGAAAAGAAATTGCAAAGGTAGTAATTTTAAATAACAAAAATATAGTTCTTAAAATTATTAATATTTCCCTAGGTGGAACAAATTTTGCGTGTATAGAACCTAGAGAGGTGTTGTGCGAAGCTGTAAAAATGCAAGCCCCAAGGATAATATTAGTTCATAATCATCCAAGTGGTGACTCAAGACCAAGCAAGGCAGATTACAAAATAACAGATAGAATTTATGAATGTGCAAGTTTAATGGGGATTGAATTATTAGACCATATAGTAATTGGAGATGGAAATTTTGAGAGCATTTTAATGAAAGGAAATGATTAAAAGATGAAATTATTTAGTTTTACTTCAAAAGATATTGGTATTGATTTGGGAACTGCAAATACGTTAGTTACATTAAAAGGAAAAGGAATTGTATTAAAAGAGCCATCAGTTGTAGCGATTGATAAAAGAAATGGAGAAATTTTAGCAACAGGTTATGAGGCTAAGGAGATGATTGGAAGAACTCCAGATCAGATTAAAGCTGTAAGACCACTAAAAGATGGTGTTATTGCAGATTTTACAGCAACAAAATTAATGCTAAAAAATTTAGTATCTAAAGTGTGTGATAGATATAATGCAGGACGTCCAAGAGTTGTTGTTGGTGTGCCATCTGGAATAACAGAAGTAGAAGAAAGAGCTGTAGAAGAGTCAGTTTTAGCGGCTGGTGCAAAAGAGGTATATTTAATAGAAGAACCAATGGCTGCTGCAATTGGTGCAAAATTAGATGTAGTAGAGCCAACTGGAAATATAATAGTAGATATAGGTGGAGGAACAACTGAAGTTGCAGTTATTTCATTAGGAGGAATTGTTGTAAGTAATTCCTTAAGAATAGCAGGGGATGAACTTGATAGTGATATAGTGGATTACGTAAAAAAAGAATTTGGACTTGTAATTGGAGAAACAACTGCTGAAGAAATAAAAAAAGAAATTGGATGTGCAGCTCCATTAATGACAGAAATGAGTATGGAAGTTAAAGGGAGAGACGCGAATAATGGTTTGCCACGTAACATAATAGTAACATCTTCTCAAATAGAAGAAGCAATAAGATATTCAATAAATGAAATAATAGAAATTATAAAACAAACATTGGAAAAAACGCCACCAGAATTAGCTTCAGACATTGTAGAAAAAGGTATTGTTTTAGCTGGAGGAGGAGCTTTAATAAAAAATTTGGATAAATTAATTGCACAAAAAACAGAAATGCCTGTTTATATAGCAGATAATCCATTAGATTGTGTAGTTAATGGTACAGAAAAAACAATAGAAGATTTAGAAAATTTGAAAACAATTTTAATAAATGCTCGTAAGAGAAGATAATTGAAAGGAAAATTAAAGTGAATAAAAACAAAAAGGTAGGAATAGTAGGCATAATAATAACTTTAGTAATTTTAATTGTACTTATAATCTTAACAAATATAGGAGCAAATAAATTTTCAAATACAGAAGGCGTATTAAATAAGTTAGTTATGCCAATCCAAAATGGTTTAACGTATTTAAAAAATAAAATTGCAGGAAATGATGCATTTTTTGAAAATATAAATAATTTAAAAACAGAAAATGAAAAACTAATTCAAGAGAAGGAAGAACTTGAACAAAGACTTAGAGAATTAGAAATAATAAAAGCAGAAAATTCAACTTTAAGGCAATATGTAAATATGTCAGAAAAATATACAGAATATACAACAGTACCAGCATATATAATAAACAGAAATATAAGTAATTTAAGTAGTGTTTTTGTAATAAATGTTGGAACAAATGATGGAGTAAATGCAAATATGCCAGTAATTGCATCAGAGGGATTAGTGGGATATGTAATATCTGCTACAGAAGATTCAGCTAAGGTTCAACCTATAATTGATCCATCAACAAGTATAAGTTGTACAGTGAGTACTTCAAGGGATAGTGTGATTGCAACTGGAATTTTAGACAGTAGTAACACTTTAAAATTGTCATATATTCCTACAGAAGCTGACTTGGTATTGGAAGACACAATAGAAACTTCTGGAATTGGAGGTATCTACCCAAAGGGAATAACTATTGGAAATATAAAGGAAATAATAGAAACTAAAAATATTACTGATAGATATGCAATAATAGAAACTGCAGTAGATTTTTCAAAATTAGAAACAGTATTAGTTATAACAAAATAAATATAATAGGAGGAAAAATATGAATAATGATATTTATATAACACCATTAGGAAGTAGATATGCAAGTAGTGAAATGAATAAAATTTGGTCTAATAATTCTAAATATTCTACTTGGAGAAAATTATGGGTAGCACTTGCAGAAACAGAAAAAGAATTGGGAATAAATATAACTGATGAGCAAATTACTGAAATGAAAGAAAATATTAACAATATAGATTATGATGTTGTACAGCAAAGAGAAAAAGAATGTAGACATGATGTAATGGCACATGTATATGAATTTGGTACAAAATGTCCAAAAGCAAAACCTATTATACATCTAGGAGCTACTTCTTGTTATGTAACAGATAATACAGATGTTATTCTTATAAGAGAAGCTATTCAAGTAATTAAAAAAAGATTAATTATGGTTATAAATAATTTAAAAAATTTTGCTGATAAATATAAAGGAACCACTTGTTTAGGATATACTCATTTTCAACCAGCTCAGTTAACTACTGTTGGTAAAAGAGCAACATTATGGATGCAAGATTTATTAGAAGACCTAGAAGAACTAGAGTTTGTTGAAACAAGATTAAAACTTTTAGGATGTAAAGGAACAACAGGAACAGAAGAAAGTTTTATGAAATTGTTTAAAGATGAAGAAAAGGTTAAACAAATAGATAAAAAAATAGCAGAAAAAATGGGATTTTCTAAAACATTTGCAGTTTCTCGGACAAACATATACAAGAAAATTAGATTCTATTGTATTAAATATGTTAGCTGGAATTGCTGAAAGTTGTTCAAAATTTGCAAATGATATGAGATTATTACAACATGAAAAAGAATTAGAAGAACCATTTGAAAAAGGCCAAATTGGTTCATCTGCAATGGCATATAAAAGAAATCCAATGAGAAGTGAAAGAATAAACTCTTTATCAAGACATATTATAGCTTTAGCAAATGATACAAAAATTACATCAGCAACACAATGGTTAGAAAGAACATTAGATGATTCTGCAAATAAAAGAATTTGTGTTCCAGAGGCTTTTTTAGCTGCAGATGCAGTATTAATGGTATATGCAAATATTAGTTCAAACATTGTAGTATATGAAAATGTTATTAAAACAAACATGATGCAAGAATTACCTTTTATGGGAACAGAAGAGATACTTATGAATGCAGTGTTAAAAGGTGGAGATAGACAAGAATTACATGAAAAAATAAGAGTATACTCAATGGAAGCTGGAAAACAAGTAAAACAACTTGGAAATGCAAATGATTTAGTAGATAGAATTGCAGGAGATAGTACTTTTGGATTAAGCAAAGATGAAATTTTAAAAATATTAAATCCTGAAAACTTATGTGGAAGAGCTAAAAATCAAGTTACAGATTTTATAAACGAAGTTGTAAATCCAGTATTAGAAAAATATAAAGATTTAATAACAGGAGAAAAAATAGAAATAATGGTATAATTTTTGCCAGTGATTGCCAATGGGGACAGCAGGCTGTCTAAAAATTAATTTAAAATTTGGTTATACAAACCATATGGGCGATTTTAATCGCCCATAAAAAATATTAGAATTCCAATAAAAAATCAGACAAAAACATTTACAAATAAAATCTATTAATATAAAATAATAAAGTAAAAACAAAAGAAAAACGAGGTGAAATTAAATGACAGTTAAAACCCTTGGGGCTGTAACACACACACACACACACAATATAATTTAATAAATATAAAAAGAAATAAATGTAAACACTATATTTATGTATTTTTTGCGTATACAAAAAATATGTAAATACGGTGTTTTTGTTATTTATAAAGAAACGCATAAATATTAAAATATTATTTTTTAAAATCAAATGTTCCCAAGGCATATTTTAAATTTTTAATAATGTTTTTTGTAAACCTTGGTGTCGCAATCATCAAAACAAGATTAAATATGATGATTGCTCCAAATCGCACTCCGCTACGCTTCGTTTGGTCGCTTACGCGGTTTACTAAAAATATTATTAAAAATCGTAGGGGCGATTTTAATCGCCCGCAAAATATAAAATAGTTATTAATTTTTATGTAAAAACATAAATAAAATAAAAAAAGGAGTGGTTTCACAAATGAAACAAAAAACAAACGAAAAAGGTATTACTCTAATAGCATTAGTAATAACAATAATAGTAATGCTAATATTAGTAGCAGTTACCGTAACAATTGCAATGGATGGAGGACTATTTACAAAATCAAAGGATGCAGGAGATAAAACAACAATAGAAGCAGAAAAAGAAACATTAACTAATGTAGCACTAGGAGAATATGATGGTGTAAAAGGAGGCATTGATTTAGATAATGTTGAAGAAAGTTTAAAAACTGGAAACACAAAAGACAAATGGACAAACATAAAAAAAGATTCAGCCAAAAACATAATAACATTACAAGGAAAACAAAGTGGAAAATGGTATGTAATATATGGAAGTGGAACAGTAGAAAAAATTAAGAATACAACAGAAAATGATGGAGTAGTAACTGCAACAATAACATTAGATTCACAAACAACAACAATAACATTAAGTGGTGAAGAAGTAAGTGCACGAGATTTATCAGGAATATTTTTGGGGATTATTGGAGAAAAAGATGATAATATATGGTATGGAGAAGGTGAATCATTTACTGGTTATGGTAAACCAATCTCAATATCAGGTAAAATACCGGATGAGGTAGATATTAACAATGTAGATTTTTCAGAATATGATTTAGGAATAAAGTTTGAAGATGAATTTATGTATATATATGCAGATGAGGTTCTAACTGTTGAAGCAAATAAAAATGCCGAGTATGCTAAACAAAATGAAACGCCAACATTTACAAAAAAAGATTTATCAGGAATAAAAACAACAATGTTTGGTGTACCTGTAACAAGCATAAGTAGATTTGAAAATTGTACTACATTAGAATCAATAACGATACCTTCAAGTATAAAATCTATTGAAAGAGAGGCTTTCTATGGGTGTACAGGTTTAACTAATGTAACTATTTTGAATGGAGTTAAGAGCATTTGTTATTGTGCGTTTTATGGATGTACAAATTTAACATCTGTAACTATACCAAGTAGTGTAACAATGATTGTTGATGATGCTTTTGCTAATTGTTCAAGTTTAACATCAATTACAGTTGGCAGTGAAGCAGTTAAAACATTAGTGGAAGATTCAGGTTATACTGGAACAGTTACAGTTAATACTAGTATTAATAATTAATAAAAGTAAAGAACAGATTAACAATTTGAAGATTTTTGGTTCTTTTATGTTAATAGTAACTGAAATTTTAAACTAAACATTCAAAACAATAAAAACGTAGGGGCGATTTTAATTGCCCGAATATATTAATATCTTAAAAATATGCCAAAAGCTCCGGAGAAATTTTGGCAAACTAAATAAAAAAGATGCTTATATTTAAGCATCTTTTTTTGAAAAGTTATCTTTACTTACTCCACAGATTGGGCAAACCCATGTATCTGGTAAATCTTCAAATTTTGTGCCTTCTGCGCTTTCGTCATAAACATAGCCACATATATCACATATATATTCCATAATATCAATTCCTTTCAATTAATTTTCATATACAAATAATATAATAATAATTTATAAATGTCAATTAAATATATACAGAAATGTCAAAAATATTGTAGGTTAGTCAATGATGTGTC